>DAICYU010000002.1 GCA_027311485.1 Acetobacteraceae bacterium | reverse complement strand
AAACTAGAGCATGATCGCCTGAGGCTGAAAGCCGGAAGGCGTGAATCATGCGATTAACAAAGACTTCCAGATCATGATCGGGTCAACCTGACCCGATCATGATCTATAAATCAGCACGAAGTACGTCCAATATAATATTGATAAAACAATATTTTTGAATGTAGCTGATTTTGGATCTCATGTTCCGTGCAGGACAGCCAGGGGTATTCGGGGGCTGCACGCAAATGGATGCCCCGCTTCAGCCTACCGCATGAGCGATCCGTGTTCCGGCGCGCGTGCCGCCTTGCTGGCGCGGCGGAATTATACGCGCCTCATATAATGGCGACGGCGGCCACGATGCCACGTGCCCGCCACCTGCAAGTAATGACAGACAGTTGTTGCACAGAAGCGTGACAACACGCATTTGTGCCTTTCTGTGCATCTTCTTGCTGGCGGGCAAATAACTAATACACGTTCCTGTTATATTTCAAATGCATTCATTGACGACGGCAAATTACCTCTCGTATAGAAAATTTTGTCGGAACCAAAATGGTTCGGCGCCACAAACGGTTATTGTGGCATCTCCGTCATACGCGGCGTCGTTATTGAAGATGGACGCAACGTAAACATGCATGAAGGATAAAGCCATGATGAATGCCCTTACTTATCTCGCGGTTCGCCTGCACAACTTCAAGCATGACCGCCGTGGCGTCACGGCCCTGGAGTATGGCCTGATCGCCTCCCTGGTTGCGATCGCCATCGTCTCTGCGATCACCACCTTCGGCAGCAAGCTGTCGACCGAGTTCAGCTACATCTCGGTTGAAGTCTAATATCTCGCAAGGAAGAAGGTTGATGGCATTGTAGGTTTACTGCAGGTCTTCAACCTTCCTGCTCCGTCCTCTCTACAGACAGGCGGGACATGACAGAAATTCTGGCTCCGATGGTCGCGCTCTTTGGCGTGGCGCTGCTTGTTGTCGCGGGGCTGCATGATGCGGCGGCGCGGACAATTCCGAACTGGATACCGGCAAGCCTTGCCGCCGCCGGCCTGCTGCTCCGCTTCGGCCAGGGCAGCGCGGCGGCGGCACTCGTCAATGCCGCAATACTGCTCGGCATTTCCGCCGCATTGTGGCGCCGGGGATTTATTGGGGGAGGCGATATGAAACTCATACCCGCCGTCGCCCTGGTCCTGCCGCCCGCGGATGTTCTTCAGTTTATTCTTTTCATGACTCTCGCCGGCGGTGTGCTGGCACTGATCTACCTCGCGCTGTCGTTCGTCGTCCGACGGCCCGAGCCTGGCCCGCGCCACGGCCTCCTCCCCCGCATCATGAAGGCCGAGGCATGGCGCATGCACCGCCGCGGACCGTTGCCTTACGCCGTGGCGATCGCCTGCGGCGCGCTGCCGATCTTCATCAATACGTTTTCCCGGTAAGGTACCATGTTCCTTCGCATCATGGCCGTGCTGCTCGGGCTTCTGGGCTTGGCCGGCATCGGCCTCGCCCTGATCTCGGCGCAGAAACCCGCACCGGCACCGGCCCCGCAGGTCGTTGCCGCGCCGGCGCCGCCACCAGCCCCTGTGCCGAAACCGCGTATCCTTGTCGCCGCCCGGGCCTTGCGTGCCGGCGCCCTGCTGCTGATGGAAGACGTCGCCGCCGCCGACGCGCCCACACATCAGCCGCCGGCCGGCAGCTACATCGATACGATCGCGGCGCGGTCATCACTGCGCGGCGCGATGATCCGGCGCAGCCTCAATCCCGGGGAGCCGATCATCGCCGGCGACGTGCTGAACCCCGGCGATCGCGGCTTCCTCGCCGCCGTCCTTGGCGCGGGGATGCGGGCCGTGACCATCGGGGTCGACCCGGTCAGCGGCACCGCGGGGCTGATCTGGCCCGGCGATCATGTCGATGTCGTCCTGACCCAGGCGATCGACGAAAAGGACCAGCCGGTCGAGCATCGGGTATCGGGTGAAACGATACTGACCAACGTGCGGGTGATCGCCGTCGACCAGCAGCTGGTCGAAGGCGGCCAGGGGACGCAGGCGAACCCGACGGCCGTGGCCAGCGCCAACCGGACCGTGACGCTCGAGGCAACCCCCTTCGATGCCGAACGCGTCGCCGTTGCCGCCCGTCTCGGACGGCTGTCCCTGGCGGTGCGCGCCGCAGCGGACGACCGGCCCGCAGCCGACAGCGAAGTTCCCGATACCGCCTCGGTCCCGCCACCCGCCCCCCCGGCCGTGGCCTGGAGCAGCGATGTGTCGCCGGCCCTGCGCGGCAAGAGCGGCAGCATCCGCGTGAACCGGGGCAAGGACGTTGAGGAGGTGCATTTCTGATGCCGAAGATCAGCCTGGCCCGGGCCGCCGCCGTCGCGGTGCTCGCGCTTCTGCCCATCGCGACGGCTTCATACGCGGATCAGGCCCCGGCACGCGCCCGCGCCGGCTCCGGGATCGGCTCCATCGTCCTCGAAGCCGGGGCTGGCCGCGTGTTCCGCATCAACGGCACGATCGCCAGCCTGTTCGCGGCCGATCCGAAAGTCGTGGAGGTCCGGCCGGCAAGCCACAACAGCGTCTTCATCTTCGGCGTCGGCCCCGGCCGCACAACCGTCGCCGCCCTGGATGATGCCGGCAACACGCTTTCGCAGTACGATGTCACGATCCTGCCGTCGTCGTACAGCGCCGGCCAGGCCGGCGCCCTGGCTCGCCGCGAAGTGCCCGGCGCGGATGCGCATTTCACCGGAACCCCGGACGGCATCGTGGTGAACGGGCAGTTCTCCAACCCCGCCGCCGCGGCAGGGGTGGCCGCGGCGGCGCATAATTACGTCAGTGACAAGCAGCAGGTCTTCGACCGGTCCAGCATCACGTCATCCGTGCAGGTCACCCTGCGCGTGCGCATCGCCGAAATCTCCCGCACCATTACGCGCCAGCTGGGCATCAACTGGATCGCGCTGGCCAATATCGGCCGCTGGGGTCTGGCGGCCGCCGTCACCGACGGGCTCAGTTCCGCCTCCAGCCCGCCCAACACGCTGTCCGTCAGCTCGCCCGGCGGCTCGGTCAACACCATCCTGGACCTGCTCGCCCAGGATCAGCTGATCACCATGCTCGCCGAACCGAACCTCACCGCGCGCAGCGGGGAGACAGCCAGCTTCCTGGCCGGCGGTGAGTACCCGATCCCGGTCGCCGGCCAGAACGGCGAGATCACCCTGGCCTTCAAGCAGTACGGCGTGTCGCTGGCCTTTGTCCCGACAGTGCTGTCCGACGGCCGCATCAGCCTGCATGTGCACCCCGAGGTCAGCCAGTTGACCAATGTCGGTGCGGTGTCCCTGCCGATCAGCACCGGCCTGTTCGGCTCCTCCATCGTGACCGTGCCGGCGATCACGGTGCGGCGGGCGGATACCACGGTCGAGCTGGGATCAGGCCAGAGCTTTGCGATCGCCGGCCTGCTGCAGCACGACAACAGCATGAACAGCCGCGGGCTGCCCTATGCCGGGGAAATCCCGGTGCTGGGGGCATTGTTCAAGTCGGATGCGTTCCAGCGTGACCAGTCCGAACTGGTCATCGTGGTCACCCCCTACCTGGTGAACCCGGTCAGCTCACCGAACGCGCTGCATACGCCGACCGACGACTTCGTGCCGGCGGGGGATCTGGGCCGGCTGCTGCTGATGCGCCAGCGGGCACTCGGAACCGGGCCGGATGCGGTCGTCCCGCCGTCGCCGAACGCACTCCGCCAGATCGCAAGCCACCAGACCGCAAGCCTGGGCGCCGGCGATCTGCCCCCCGGCACCGGCTTCATCCTGCACTGATCGCAAAAGGGGGACAGCGACATGCCACTTCATGCTGCACCACGCTTCCGGCAACTGGCCTGCCTTGCGCTCCTGCTGGGTGTCGCCGGTTGCGCAGGCCTCAATGATCCATTCCAGCGCGAGGGAACCTGGCAGGCCGAAAACCTCAATGACGCCAACCTGATGGTGATGGTGGCCAACCCGCACCACCTGCAGCAGGGCGTCAATGATAACGCAAGCCCGGGAATCCTCTCCTCGGCCGCGGTCAACCGGCTGTTGACGGATCACGTCAAGCCACTCCCCTCGCTGGAGCTTGGTCCGTTCTCGCCCACCTCCCAGGCGACAGGATCGCCCGGCTCCGCCTCGGCGAGCGCGCCATGACGGCCGTGGATCATCTTCTCGAGCCGGAGCAGGTCCGCGACGAAAGCCTTCGTTCGACGCGCGTGCCCCTGCTGGCCTATGTCAACGACCGCGAAACGCTGTCTGTCCTGACAGATGTATTGGCACCGGTACTGGGACCGGCCGCCGACTTCCGCACCGGCGACATCGCCGAGACGCGCGCCGGGCTGCAGCGTCTCGACACCCCCATCGCCGCCCTCCTCGTGGACATCTCCGGCCAGACCGACCCGCTCGGTGCGCTCGAGAACCTGGCGCATTACATCGAGCCCAGCGTGCGGGTCTTCGTCATCGGCGACATCGAGGACATGGAGTTCTACCGCCAGGTCGTCCGCGGCCTGGGCGCGCAGGAATACCTCTCCAAGCCGCTCAACCGGGAGATTGTCGCGCGCCGGCTGCTGCCGCCACTGACCGGCGGCAATGCATCCGCGGCACGCGGCGGGCGGATCGTGACCGTGACCGGCGTGCGCGGCGGCGTCGGCGCCACGACCATTGCCGTCAACCTGGCGGTGGAACTCGCCGACCGTTCGCGCCACCATGTCCTGCTGTTCGATGCCGACCTGCATGGCGGCGCCGCGGCCCTGATGCTATCCACCAAAAGCGGCGGCGGCCTGCGGGCGGCCCTGGAGAACCCCGAGCGGGTGGACGTGCTTTTCGCGGAACGGTCCTCCCCCGCGGTCAGTGACCGGCTGCACCTGCTCTCGGCCGAGGAGCCGCTCAACAGGCTGGTGACACCGCCGCCAGGCGCGGCCGAACATCTGTCATCCCTGCTCTGCAGCCGGTTCAACTTCGTCGTCGTCGACCTGCCGCGCCACGTGACGCCGCTGAACCACGAACTGCGTGACCTGGCGCATGTCCGGGTGCTGGTGATGGATGCCACCCTGCCCTCGCTGCAGGACGCGCTGCGCCATCTCAGCCTGCCGAACGGGCCGCGGCAGGCGTCACGCCCGATCCTGGTGCTGAACGACCTCGGCGCGCCCGGCACGCTGACCCGCAAGCAGGTCATCGAGGGGCTGGGCCGGGACGTCGACGTGGCGATCCCGTGGCTCCCCAAGCGGCTGCATGCGGCGGCGACCCTCGGCCAGCCCGCCGTCAGGCGGCGCGGCCCGTTCCAGGCGGCCATATCCACCCTGGCGCGGGAGCTGCTGCCACAGCGGCCTGAAGCCAAGGCGTCGCGCCCCCGCCTGCTGCGGTGGATCGGCCGATGAACGTCGTCAGCAACACCCCGGCGGCCTTTGGCCGCAGGTCGGCGTTCCAGTCGTCACCATCACCGTCGCCGGCACCGGCCGCGTTCGCGGCGCCCGAACGCAAGACGGCGGCCACCCCGCCGCCGACCGGCGCGGCGGAACTGCGCGCGGCCTGCCTGGCCCGCATCGATCCCAGCGCGCTGGCCAACGCGACGCCCGACCAACTGTATGGCGATATCGAACGGCTGATCGCCGAGATCGCCGACGAGCAGCGCATCCAGATCAACGGCCGCGAACAGCGCCAGCTTGCCAATGAGCTGGTGCACGACATGGTCGGCCTCGGCCCGCTCGAGCCGCTGCTCGAGGATGACTCGATCACCGACATCATGGTCAACGGGCCGGACAAGATATTCGCCGAACGCCACGGCAAGCTGTTGCTGACATCGGCGCGCTTCCGCGATGTCGGACACGTCGCCAACGTCGCGCAGCGGATCGCCGCCGCGATCGGCCGGCGCGTCGATGAGAGCAGCCCGATGGTGGATGCGCGGCTGGCGGACGGGTCCCGCGTGAACATCATTTTCCCGCCGCTGGCCCTGAACGGCGCCTGCATCTCGATCCGCAAGTTCGCCCGCCGCCGGATCAACTTCGACACGATCGTCGCCAACGGTTCGGCCACGACGCAGATGGCCAAGGTGCTCCGGCTCGCCTCCGCCGCTCGGCTGAACATCATCATTTCCGGCGGCACCGGCGCCGGCAAGACGACGCTGATGAACGCGCTGTCCCAGACGATCGACCCGGGCGAGCGCATCATCACGGTCGAGGACGCCGCGGAGCTGCAACTGCAGCAGCCGCACGTCGTCAGACTGGAAACGCGTCCGCCCAACCTGGAAGGCTCCGGCGAGGTGACGCAGCGCGACCTGGTGCGCAACGCCCTGCGTATGCGCCCGGACCGGCTGATCGTGGGCGAGGTCCGCGGGGCCGAGGCGTTCGACATGCTGCAGGCCATGAACACCGGCCATGACGGCAGCATGAGCACCATCCACGCCAACACCACGCGGGACGCCGTGACCCGTATCGAGAACATGGTGCAGATGGGCCAGCCGAACCTGCCGCTGCGGGCGATCCGCACGCAGATCGTCAGCGCCGTCGACCTGATCATCCAGCTTGAGCGCATGCGCGACGGCGTCCGCCGCATCAGCCAGGTCACCGAGGTCATCGGCCTGGAAGGCGATGTCGTGACGATGAACGACATTTTCCAGTTCGAGTATGAGGGGGAGAACCCCGACGGCACCCTGCGGGGCCGCTTCAAGGTGTCGCGTATCAGGCCAAGCTTCTGGTCACGCCTGCAATATTTCAATCTGGACAGTGCCTGGGCCGCCGCCATGGAGGACCCGTCGGCGCTATGATTGCAATACCAAACCCGTTTGTCTTCATCGTCGGGGGCAGCGTCACGATGATGTCGGCAGCCGCCCTGCTGTATGCGGCGGATCGGCGCACGCGGGCTGCCAGCCAGCGGATTGCCAGCGTGACAACGCCCATCCGCTCACCAACCAGTGCGCCGGTGATCGAGGTGCGGCGCCCCTGGAAGAAGCCGGTCAGCGATATCGGCCTTGCCGGCCGCACCCTGGCCCGTTTTGGGATCGAGACCGACCGGCCGGACCTGTACCCGGCGCCGTGGTGGGTCGTTCTGCTGATCACCTGCGGACTGGCCGTCGCAGGCGTCAGCATCAGCGAATTCTTCATCGGGTCCGTGGCCTGGTTCTCGCTGCCGCTCGATCTGTTCATGCTGATCCGCCTGGTCTTCCGGTACTTTCGCCAGCGACGCTCCGGCCAGCTCTACACCCAGCTGCCTGATGCCCTGGCGATGGCCGTGCGGTCGGTCCGCGCCGGGTTCACCGTGGGAGATGCCCTTCGCATCATCAGCGAGGAAGGGCAGTGGCCGACCTCGGCCGAGTTCCGCCGGGTCATCGACGAGGTGCGGCTGGGCAATTCGTTGCATGGTGCGCTGATGAAACTGGCGCAGCGCAGCGCCCTGCTGGAATACCGCTTTCTGGCGGTTGCCCTGGCGCTGCAGAACCAGTCCGGCGGCAGCCTGAGTGAAACGCTGGAAAACCTGGCGGACGTGGTGCGCAAGCGTGTCGCCCTGAAGCAGCGCGGCATCGCCCTGTCCTCCGAGGCGCGCATGACAATGTATGTGCTGGGGTGCCTGCCGTTCCTGATGACAGGCGCCCTGATGGTCCTTTCCCCCAACTATCTGACCCCGATGGTCACCACCCCGGGCGGCAAGAAGCTGCTGTTCGCCGGCATCATCCTGCTCTGCATGGGCTTCATATCGATGCAGGCGATCATCAGGAAGAGCCTGTCGTGAGCGGCCTTATCTGGGAACTGGCGATCGCATTGTCGGTGCTGTGCGCGGTCGCAGGCGTGCTGATGATGCCGTTGGCGCAGCGGAACGCGCAGGTCGAAACCCGCATCCGCTCGCTCCGCACGCCGTATGACGACCGCGATGAGGTCATCGAGGACCGCGTTCCGGTCTGGATCCGGCTGCTGGGGGTGATCGGGCAAACCGTGCTGCGCAGCGGCCTGCTGTCAGGCAAGGCGATCAACGACCTGCGGGAAACGGTGAATGCCAGTGGCAACCGCAGCGGTCTCGCGCTGCCGCTGTTCGTCGGCGCGAAGCTGGTCCTGGCTGTCGGGCTGCCGCTGTTGATGCTGATCTTCATCCGCGCGGCGCATATCGCGATGTCGGCGCCGCTGGTGATGGGGATCGGCGGGATCATCGGGCTGATGGCCCCAGACTACCTGGTGCGCAGCAACCGCAAGCGATACCTCAGGTCCGTGGAAACCGGCATGCCGGCTGCGCTTGACCTGCTGATCATCTGCGCCGAGGCCGGCATGGCGCTTGAGGCGGGGTTCGAGCGCGTGGGTGCCGAGGCGCGGGACGGCGCCGCCGCGACAGCCAATGAGCTGCGTATCACCGCCATGGAAATGAAGGTGCTGGCGGACCGGCACCGGGCGCTGGCGAACATGGGCGCGCGGACCGGCCTTGACTCCATGATCCGGCTGGGCGCCGTGCTGGCGCAAAGCCTGAAATACGGCACGCCGCTGGCCCAGGCGTTGCGCACCCTGGCCGCGGAAATGCGGCACAGCGCCCTGATGCGCTTCGAGGCCCGGGCCGCCCGGATCCCGGTGCTGCTGACCATCCCTATGATCGTGTTCATCCTGCCTTGCATCTTCATCGTCGTCGGCGGGCCGGCGGCGCTGGAAGTGATGCGGACGATGCTCTCGCCATGAAGACATCACGCCGGCACCGACTCAGATCGGGCACCGTCGCGCTTGAATTCGCGCTGACCATGACAGCCTTTTTCGGTCTTACCCTGCTGATTCTGCAGCTTGGGTTTCTGCTCTATGCGCAGACGGCGATGGATTACGCTGCGCGGGAAGCGGCGCGCCAGATGCAGACCGGACAGGCAAACCCGGCCAGCCCATCGGGGTTTCAGTCCGTGGTCTTCTGCCCGTTCCTGGCCGCTTTCCTGAACTGCGCCAATGTCACGATCGTTCTTCAGCCGGTTACCAGCTTCCAGGCAGTGACGGCGCCGTCCGCGCCGTTCAATGCCGGCGGCGCGAACAGCCTGATGCTGTTGCGGGCCACCTATACGACGGGGCTTCCGGTCTGGCCGCTGAATGTCATGACAATCGTCGGCACGGCCGCCTATCAGAATGAATTCTAGGGACGGCGCGATGCGACAGTGCATGCAGGACATGGCGCGCCGACACCTGCGCCGCTTCCCACCCCGGTCCGAACGCGGCGGCCGGTTCGGCAGAAACTGGCTGGCACGGTCGGGCCGCGGGGTCGCGGCGCTGGAGTTTGCCTTGCTCGCCCCCCTTCTCATGGCGGTTTCAGCCGGCCTGTACGATCTGACGACCGCGTTCATCGCCTGGAAGCGCGTCAGCCTGACCGCACAGGCGATCGCCGAGATTGCCACGATCATGGCGGCGACCACGGCGGGGACAAACCAGCTGACCCTGTCGCAGGTCACAACCGCGGCCTCGGCCATCTATGCGTATCTGCCAGCCACCCAGTCGGCGTCGCCGCCGGCGTTCGGCGTGGTCATTTCATCCGTCGTGATGCAGCCGACCGTCAGCGGCTGCACCACGGCCTGCACCTACACCGCAAATGTGGCGTGGAGCGGCACCTTCCAGGGCTCAGGGACGACACGGCAGTGCGGCACGCTCAGTTTCGTTGCGGATACCGCGGGATCGTCCCCCGCGACACTGCCGACCGATACCCAGGGAGTCGGTCCTTTGCTGGTGGTCGATGTCAACTACACGTTCTATCCGTTCTTCTACAAGTTCTTCACAGGGCCCATCCCGATGAAGCAATCGGCCTATTTTTCACCTCGTATCGGTCTCGCAAGTAGCTGGGTGCAATATTACCCCGGCGGTGCGTCCGACACGACAACCGTCTGTCCCAACTATCCGGTCGCGACAAGTCCGGCCTAACGCCTGCAGCGATGGAAGGAAAAGGCGATGATAAGCCAGCGACGCATGCAATTCCGCCGAGACCGTGCCGCCTCGACGGCAATCGTCATTGGTCTGATGGCGCCGGTCCTGATCGCGCTTGTCGGGTTGGCGATTGATTTCTCGGGCGTTCTGGCAGCCAAGACGAAACTTGAACTCAGTGCCGACGCGGGATCCCTGGCGGGCATCATGGCAGCCAGCAATGCGCTGATAACCGATCCCAACAACTATCTCGCCGACGGGGTCTCGGCCGGCCAGGCACGATTCAATGCGCAGGTCGGCCATATATCGACGGTCGGGTCGCCGGTCATCAACGTGTCGCTGACGCGGGCGGGCACGACGATTGTCGCGAAAACCAACTGGGCAGCAACCTATAGGCCGTTCTTCGGAAAACTGTTCGGGGTGACGTCGTGGCCGCTGACCGGATCATCCTCGGTCACCGGCATGCTGTCGGCGCCTTATCTCAATATCGAAATCATGCTGGACAACTCGCCGTCCATGGAAATCGGCGCGACGAACAGCGACATCGAGACGTTGCAGCAGCTGACCCCCTGCGCCACGGGCGGTTCGTCCTATACGACGTCGCCGGGTGCCATCTACAGCACCAGCACCACACCGCCGTCCGGTCAGTGGTACAATGCCTATCAATGCGCCTCGGGCGGGATCAACTACAGCGGGTCGCTGGCCTGTCCCATACCGGCCAACGCGCCCTATACATTCTCCTATTTCAATCCATCCAGCAGTAGCGGAGGGCCAAGCTGCCAGGGCTACCTGAGTCCGCTGAGCGGCAGCAGTGGTGGACGGCATGGACGGGACGGGGGCGGAGGTTCGGGGGGAACGCAATATCCCCAGGCCGGGCCGCCCTGCGCCTTCGCCTGCCATTTCGATACCAGCAAGCCGGCCGGCGCAGGCAATGATTACTATGCCATCGCCAGAAGCACGATCGGGGCCAGCAACCAGGTCACCTTGCGGTTCGATGTGGTGAAGGCTGCCGTGAACAACCTTATCTCCACGATGCAGTCGAATGACCTGCCGATCAAGAATCTGCAGGTCGGCGTCTTCACCTTCGACCATGCATTGACCCAGGTGTATCCGGCCAGCGGCGAGGCTGGTGACGATTGGACAACCGCGCTGGCGGATGTCGGTGGACCGCCGACCGTCGCGAACGGGCCGGATACCGGGATCCAGCCCTATGGCGGCGATAATGGCGGCGACACGGATTTCCCCGATGCCATGACGTCGCTCGGGTCGCAGTTGACGGCTTCCGGCGACGGCATGACGTCCACCACGCCACGCAAGGTGCTGTTCCTGATAACGGATGGCGTGCAGGACTACACGGACAGCAACGGCAACCGTCAACTGGCGGCGATGGACCCCAGCTACTGCCAGAATTTCAAGAATCTCGGGTATGTGGTCTACGTGCTCTACACGCCATACTATCCGTTGATGAACGGATACTACCTGAGCAATATGGCCAGCCTTGTGGAGGGCACCGGCCCCGGCAGCGTAACGTACAACCTGCAGGCCTGCGCTTCGGCACCGCAGGACTACATCCAGGCCAGTGACGCCGCCTCGATCAAGACCGCCCTGCAGACATTCTTCCAGTCGGCGGTCAACCAGCCGGCCAAGTTCTCCAAGTAAGCCGGCGGGAGCAGGTCGGATCGTGGCGGCGATCGTCTGTTGCGGGCACAGGATCGTCGCGGCTGCGGTGCTGTGCACGGTTCTGTTCCTTACCGGCGCAAGGCCGGCGCGGGCGGGTGCCGGCGAGACGTGCCGCGATCAGGCCATGACCGCCGAACGCGTCGCCGGCATTCCGGCCGGCCTGCTGTTGGCGATCGGCAAGCGTGAAAGCGGCCGCTTCGACCCACAGGCCGGCGGTATGCTGCCCTGGCCGTGGGCGGTGAACCGCGCAGGCGAAGGCCGCCTGTTCGAATCACGGGAAGCGGCCATGGCATACGTTGCTGCCGCGCAGCAATCCGGCAACCCATCGATCGATGTCGGCTGCTTCCAGATCAACCTGAAATCGCATCCGCTGGCCTTTGCCTCCCTGGATGAGGCATTCGATCCCGCCGCCAACGCCGCCTATGCCGCCCGTTTCCTGGCGGAACTGCACGACCGCACGGGAAGCTGGGAAACCGCCGTGGCATCCTACCATTCCTCCACCCCGTCGTTCGGCATACCCTACCGGGAGGCTGTGTTCGCCACCTGGCTGGGCCTGCCGCAGGGGGCCGCGACGCAAACCAATCCCCTGTCGCCGCTGCCGTATCAGGAGATCATGGGCATCCGCCTCTGGACGCCCGGCGTAGCTGCATCGGCTCCGGTATCCCCATCAGAGCGGGATGACTTCAGGTATGAACGGCTATCCCGCTCCAAATCTTTGCATGATCGCGCGCTTCAGACCGACGGCGATTCCGCCTTCGCTCATCGCGCTTTGGCGCCGGCTCATGCCGCGGCCCTCACCACCCGGGCCGTCAATCCGGCAGTGGATCCTTTCGTTGCCATGCGGCCGTCCGGACGTCTGCCCAGGGTCATCACACCCGCGGCGGCGGTCCGGGTTCGGCTGGGCGGATGATGGACGGCGCGGCGGGCAGCAGCGGCTCCGGCGTCCAGGCTTCGGCCGGCATCCGGTTGCGGCCGCCCAACAGCTCATTGGCGGCACTGCCCAGGAAGGAGGCCCGCATTTTCACGAGCCTGCGTTCCGCCGGCGGCAGATGCGGCAGGTTCGCGGCATATTCCCCGGCCATTTGCGCCATGACCGCGCCCCACGCGGCCTGTGGTCCAGCCTCCGCCAGGCCAGCCGCCGCCATGCCAGCTTCTGCCATGTCAGCTTCCGGCAGCGGAGGCATGTTTTCCAAAGGGGGTGCCCCAGGGGGTGCCCCAGGGGATGTTCCAAGGGATGCCGAGAGGTGTTCGAGGGGGCGTTCCGGTGCGGCCGTCAGCATGATGCCGGTCGGATCGAGGTCACAGTATTCATCGGGGTCCGGTACGGTGCTGCCAAACCCGGTTCCCGGCCTTGGATTGTTGTCCCGCAAGACGCGGCGGTTCTGTTCCGCGGCGCGGTTCAGGGTCACGGCGTTGCCGCGCAGGCGCAGCACCAGGGACGCCGAAAGACTGTCATCCATCGACCGGCTGATGGACGACAGGGCAGCCAGGCCGCATGCGATAATCTGCCCGATCGCGATCATGTCCGTATGGTTGCGGGCATGGCAGGAGGCCATGGTCGCCCGCGCCGCCGCACGCGCGCGTTGCATGTCGCCGCCACAGGCGGCGGCGAACAGCGGCGCCAGGAAAGCAATGATCACATCCGGCAGAATGTCCCCAGGGCTTATGGTGGCGGGGCTGGTGGTGGCGATTGTTTCGGCGGGAATGTCGGTCATGCCACGAGCCCGGGAAGTGATGCGGCGGCCTCTACTCCAGGTTGAAACATGCGTCAAGAAAATATTCCTTATAATAGGTGTAAAGTCTCCTGGACGCGCCGGATGCAACCGCTCAGAGGGTTCCTGGCAGCCTTCATTTTGCTAATGGCTTCGGGCCGGATGGCGGAGAGTGCGGATATCCGGTCACAGAACATGCCGGACGGGAAACAGGCCATCGTCCTGTCAGGGACCATTGTCCCGGGCGACGAGACCGCCTTTCATGCCCTGGCCGGAACAGCCCTGGCCGGGACATTGGGCAGGGTCTTGGTCATCACCACGGGGCCGGGTGGCAGTGTCCGCCCGGCCATCATCATCGGCAGCGAAATCCGTGCGCGCGGATGGTCCACCCTGGTGCCGGGCGGGGAGCGGTGTGCATCGGCGTGTTCAATGATCTGGCTGGCCGGGCAGACGCGTATGCTCGGCGCCGACGCGCAGATTGGCTTTCATGCGATGTCATTGCTTCAGGGGGACCGCCGGGTGGAAACGCATGACGCGGATATCGTCCTGCGCCACTGGCTCACCCAGCTTGGTTATGCGCTGGATACGACGGCGACGATCGTCAGCACCGAGGCGGCATCCGTACGGTGGTTCACCATGACGGAACTGCGTGCGAACGGCATCCCGACCGAGCCTTACCCGTAGTGTGACCGGGATCTCGGCTGAACCTGTGCAGCTTGTGAATTCTGCTTTTTAGGTATGTAATCAGGCTACGCTGATCGGAGCCTTACCTCCGCCTTGATACGTCCGGCGCTCATCGCGCGGGCCTGCGACAAATCAAACATCGTTTGCAGGTTCAGCCAGAATTCCGCCGTGGTGCCGAAATACCGGCTGAGCCGGAGGGCGGTGTCCGGCGTCACGGCGCGGGGATTTTCCCGCGCGATGATGGCCGTGATCCGGTTCGGCGGAACGTGCAGCGCGCGCCAGCGCATTCGCGCTCAGGCCGAGCGGCACCATGAACTCCTCGTGGAGAATGTCGCCGGGATGGGTCGTGATCCGATCCGTGTGCATGCTGTCCTCAATGATCGTCAGTGATCTCGACATCGGCCGGGCCAGCCTCGATCCAACGGAAGCACACCCGCCATTGGTCGTTGATCCGGATACTGTGCTGCCCGGCGCGGTCGCCCAGCAGCACCTCCAGCCGATTGGCAGGCGGGATGCGCAGGTCGTTCAGGGCGGCCGCGGCATTCAGCATATCCAGCTTTCGCAAGGCGACTGTCGCAATGTTGGTCCATCGCCGGTTGCGTCCGGTGCGATAAAGCGTCTCGGTGTCCACGTCACGAAAGGACTGGATAGCCATGACAGAGAAAGTATTACGCGACGCGTAATACGTTAGGCGGATTGCGGCCGAACGGCCGGTCAGCCATTCCCCCGGCCGGCGTTCGGTAACGGCGCTGCCGGCGGGCTGCTGACGGATACCCGGGCGGACGGTGTGGCCCCGGCTGGCTGGTCTGCCGTTGCGGCTTTCTCTGTGCCCTGTGGCTGCGGCTTGCTGGCGCCGGTCATCCGGCGATCGATCCAGACATCGACCAGGTCCTGCCCGATATAGGGGCTGGGCGAGACGGTCCAGCCCTTCAGGCGGGCCGCGGTCACGACGATCCGGTTCCACCACAGCACCGGGACCTCATAGGCCTGGGTCAGCGCGCGCTGCTCGAAATCCCGGATGATCCTGGCCCGTTCCTGCGGGTCCGTGCTCGCCGCCTGATCGCGGTAGAGCTGGTCGAGCACCGGGTCGGATGCACCGCTGTAATTCAGTGGCGAGAGGGCGCGGGAGACATATTTGGCGAGTTGCAGGCTGGGCTCGTCGAAGGCATCTCCGCCGAAGTCGAGCGCCACGGCGTAGTGGCCGCTTGCCAGCGCCATGCGCCAGTCCCCGCCGCTCAGCCTGACCTCATGCGCGTTGATCCCGATGGCTCGCCAGGCATCGATGATGGCGTCGGCGCGTGGCCCGTACGCGTTGGGCAGGTCGCGGCTGATCAGCGTGATGTTGATGTCGTGCAGCCCGGTTTCGGCCAGCAGACGCCGAGCCTCGGCGCGTGTGGCGTGGATGTCGTGTGAAAAGCCGGGCAGTGTGGAAAGGTTGGCGTCCGGTGTGGCCGTGGCAAGCCCCGGGCCGGACTTCGGGATGAACCCCGGCCGCAGCAGGCCGCCGACGAATTTGAGCACGGTGTCATGCGACAGCGTCTGCGCCATGCCCCATCGGTCGATGGCCAGGGACAAGGCCCTGCGGACGCGCACGTCGTCGAAGGGCGGCTGGCGGGTGTTGAACACCAGCAGCGTGTTCATCAGCCACGGCGACTCCTGCACGTTGATGCGGTCGCCCATCGTGGCAACCAGGGTGTCGCGTTCGGCCGGGGTGAAGCTGCGGAAGCCGGCCAGGATCTCACCTGATTGCAGGCTGCTGACCACGCGCGGTCCGCTCATGAAATCGGCTTCGTAGCCATCCAGGTATGGCTTGCCCGGCTTGTAGTAATGATCCCAGCGCCGCCCGGCCCAGAACTGGCCTTTCCGGTGTTCGGCAAACACGAAAGGCCCGGTCCCCAGCACATGCGTCGCGGGAAACTGCGGATCGGCGGCGAGTTTCGCGGCCTGATAGATGCAGTTCCAGGGGGATGCGAATTTCGCCAGCATGGCCGCGTCGGGCCGCTGCAGATGGAAGATGACGGTCAGCGGATCGGGCGTTTCAATCGCGCTGATGGCGGCATAGTCGGCCTGCCGGGCGGAGATGGCGCCCGGCGGCGGGTGCAGGATGCGCTGGTAGGTCGCCTTGATATCCAATGAGGTCAGCTGTGTGCCGTCATGGAACAGCACATCGGGGCGCAGCCGGAAGCTGTAGCTCCGTTTGTCGGGCGAGACGGACCAGGATTCCGCCAGGTCGCCTTCGATCCGCGGGTAATCCTGCGGATCGAACTTCAGAAGTGTCGAGTAGTTGGGGGCAACTGATTCAAGGAAAGCGAGTGAAACATTCGCCTGGCAATCGTAGTTCGACGGTTCCGCTTCAACCGCAAAATGCAGAATTCCCCCGGATTGCGGTTCCGGTTGTGCCAGGGCGGCCGTAGAGACAAGCAAACCGATACCGACGGCCCCGGCAAGACTGGATAGATTCATCTGCGATCTTTCAGTCATTCTGATATTGTTACTAAATATCGCCAGGTCACGCGCGCCTGGATTGCCGGACGTCGCTGCCAGCGCGGATCATCCGCGGATACCCGTTTCCTGCGCCGGCATCGGCCGTTGCATCTACTGACACAGATCAAAGTCGAACTTAATTCAATTAAATCGGAACGCCGGCCAGCCCGGGCGTGTATCCTCACGCGAGCAGAATTCAAGGTTTTTGATCATATTGCCGCCAGGGACGGAGATTTATGTTGCCGCTTCGTGGCAGAATCGAGAAAATTACAATTGTTATCAGGTAATAAACTGCATGCGCGGAATCCTTGATTTTTCCGACCGGTTGGGCAGACGCGGAATGGCCATGGCGACGGACAGGGACCAAGATGGTCTCTATCGTCATTTTGATGTCCTGCGCGGCCTGTCCGCCGGCGCTGTATTCGCCGTCCATATCGATCATGTGCTGTTCGTCCGGCTGCTGGGCGAAGCCTCGCCCGTGGTGACCGTGTGCGGGCTTGTCGGCCGGCTTGCCGTGCTGATCTTCTTCCTGCTGTCCGGCTACCTGATCACCCAGAGCATCCGGCTGAATATCGGCCGCAATGGCTGGTTCGCCGTGGCGGATTACATGATCGCGCGCATCGCGCGGATCTATCCGCCGTTCATCGGGGCGATCGTGGTCTGTGTCGCCGTATGGGGCCTCATCATCGGGTTCGATCTGCCGGGACATGTGTCGTACGGGCTGCCAACCGATCTCTACCGGGCGCGGGACGCCTATGGTTTCCCGTGGTGGGAGGTGCCGCTCAGCCTGGCGATGGTCCAGGGGATGCTCAACGCCAACGGCCCGCTCTGGACCCTGTATATCGAGTTCAACCTGTATATCGTCGCGGCCGGTGTCGCGGTCTGGTTCGGGGCTGGCCGGTCCCGCCCGGGATGGATGATCCTGGCATGGACGATCCTGGCCTTGCTGGAATTGCTGCTGGCGCTGCGATGCCCGGTTTTCGTCGCCACATGGCTGATGGGGGCGGCGGCCAACCTGTTCCCCCTCGGCCGCCGAGCCGCGCACCGTCTGGCCGCTGTCCTGGCCGGACTGGTGGTGGTCCTGGTCGTCCTCAGGCCAGGCTGGTTTGCCGGCGTGACCACGGCCGAGGGCCAGGTGGCGCAACTGCTGTTGAGCGGGCTTTTCTGCTGCATCCTGATCCAGGCGCCGCCGCGCTGGCGGTATCCAGGCTGGCTGGTGGCATCCGGCGGGATTTCATACAGCCTGTACGTGGTCCATTGGCCGCTGCTGATGCTGGCGTTGTCGCTGACGCAAAACTGGATGGGGCCGTCCTATGCCCGTACGGCAGTGGTCGCGGCCGGCGCCGCCGGTCTGGTCATCCTGTTCACGATCGGATTTGCCCGGGTCTTCGAATGCCAGACGGTCTACCGGCGCCTTCTGCGCGGATGTTTGCAGGGTTGGTCAACAGGCAGAACACGCCGCGCGTCCGCTGGAACGCGATCGCCAAAGGCTGAACAGCCCGGCAACATGATCCGCGTCCCCCAGTAACCCGGGCGACGGGCCGGCCTCGTTCTGCGCCGAACCTGTTTTCGGGCCGCCTGACCTATTCGGCGTCGTCCTGACGGCCAAGGCACCAGACGCCATGGCCGAACAGCGTGCAGGCCAGCCCGGGCGGGCGCCAGTCCGGCGGCGTACTCTCGATCCCGTTCGCCTGCAGGAACACGTACAGCGTGTGCGCATCCCACGGCCCCTGCATCGCGGCCCGCACGCTGGCGGCACAGTCATCCCGCAACCGGGAATTATACACCGTGTTGATGGGCCGCCCCGTGGTTATGGCAACCTGCTGCAGCTCCAACTGCACGGCATCCAGGGCAAGCCGGCCACAGCCAAAGGGCGGCGTTACAAGGATCTGGTCCGCCTGGCGCATCCGTGCCGCCCATGCGGCGTGATCGAGCTGCAGCGGCGCTTGCCGGTGCGCCAGCTGGGTCATGCGCGCGCGCAGCGGATTGGCATCGATCACCTGCAACGCACAACAGCCCAGCACGACCGCCGTTTTCCAGCCGAACGGCAGGTGGCGCAGCGCAAGCGCCAGGCTGAACAGGGCAATGGCATAGCCGCAGGGCCAGAACATGCGGCCGGAGGAGCGGAAGATGCCCGCCAGGAACTGCACTGCATCGGGCAGCGGCAGGTAAAGCAGCAGGTGCGTGCCGCCATAGACAATGTTCGAGACCGCGAACAACGTCAGATAGACGAATGTAACAAGCAGAATCAGATGCCGGTGCAGCAGGTCCGGCAGGGATCGCCAGGATGCCGCGACCGCCACGGCGACCAGCAGCAGCACGCCTGCCCCCAGGTAGTTGAACCCCTCATACTGCCCTGCCCGCCCTGCCAGCAGATCGTGGAAGCCCGGGAACAGGCCGCTTCGCTGTGGCCAGAACGGCGACAACAGGTTCATGGAAAAATAGCCGAAGCCGTCGGCGGACGCCGATGTGCCGGTGCCCTTGCCGACATAGCCGCAAGCCACCAGCACGGCCGCAATGCAGCCCGCGATCGTCACAGGCTCCCGCCACACACCGCGCCAGCCCGGGCGCTCGGCATCACAGCGGCGCAGCACCGCCGCGGCATAGATCGCGCCGGCCATGGCGAGCAGGTAGGGATGGATCAGGGCCGCCGTGCAGAGCAGGCCGACCCACCAGGCCGAGCGGCGCCCTGCCTCGCGCGCAGGCAGGTCGCGCACGTAGCGCCACAGGGCGGCGATCAGGATGAACTGGCCCAGCAGGGCGATGTGGCCGAAGCGGTAGAGCAAGGCGGGCATCGAGATGGCCAGCAGGCTCGCGGCGATGGCCGCCAGCAAGGATTTCTGCCCCAGGGCCATGAGCAGGAGGACGGCGAACAGCGCCGCCAGGATGAAGCAGGCCGCGACCCAGATGCCGTAGGGATTCAGCATCGGCCCGGTTGCGCCTGCTCCGGTTGACCATGCCCCGGTTACCCATGTCAGGGCCTTGCCGGGCAGGGCGACCAGGGGCAGGACGTCCAGCAACGCCACACTGGTGCCCGCCGGCGCACCCAGGCCCGGCACGTAGAACAGGGGCAGGCCCCAGGGTGCGTGCACGAAGGCCTGGTAGGCCACCCGCATGACCAGGACGTCGACGCTGTCGATGCTGTCGTTGGGGTCCATCAGCCACGGGCCGCGCGGGTTGGCCCAGAACGGGCCTGTGCCCAGAAGGAACGCCATGCCGAACGTGACGCAGACATAGCCTGCCGCCAGCGCCATGCCGCAGGTGACCAGCCATGCAGGGCTCCGGTCCCGTTCCAGGAAGCGCGTGATCAGGAGAAGCGGTCTCATCGGCCGGCCGGCTTCCGCAGGAGCCATCGTGCATTCATGCGCATGACCGGCCCATGACGGTTCGGTACCAGTACATTCAATGTCGATGCATTCATCGCCAGTACAACGGACAGGATCGCATCCGGCCTGGGCTGCATGCGCAGATCGGATCATATCGGCAATGTCATCCACGTGGCATAGAAAAGCCGGCTCATCACCGCATACACACGAAATATTGACCATGAAATTTCCGGCCTGCGAAGAAACGGCATGATCCTTTGTCCTCAGGCAGAGGAAGGGGCGCATGTCCATTTTGGTGTCGGATGCCGTCTTGTTTCAGGCCGGACATTCATCCACCCCGGGAGAGTCGCCCCAAATAATCGTGAGGACCGGGCAAGGCCGTCTGTATTCTGTATGAATCCGTTCCTATTGTGATAATGATACGTCCTGTCGTAACCAACTTTGTCAGGATATCCCATGTCCAGGGGCCAGGATTCCCGTACATATCCGTTGCAGATCATGTCGGTTGCCCTGGTGGTTGCCCTGGCGGGCTGTGCATCCTCCTCCGGCACACCGCTGATCACCGACAACGTCCGCGCCCAGCTTGCCCAGGCGATGCAGGGCGGCGGCGCCACGGCAGGCGGCCAGGACGCCGGCCAGTCAGCCCCGGCGACCGATCCGTTGACCCATGCCAGCGGGCTGGTCGCGGCCGGACAGGTTGATGAAGGCATCACCGAGGCGAAGCTGGCCTTCGCCCTGCACCCCAACGACATGGCCATGGGGCTTGAAGTGGGGCGCCTGGCCGTCCGGGCAGGCCGCCTCGCCGACGCCCTGGACATCTACCAGAAGATTGCCGAACAACATCCCAACAGCCCGGAAGCGCTGAACGGCAGGGGCGTCGTACTGGCTGAACAGGGTGACCTGACAGACGCGACCGAGGCGTTCCGCAAGGCGCTCGCGCTGCGCCCGCAGGACGTGCCCGCCCGCAGCAACCTGGCCCTGGCGCTGCTGCTGAACGGCGGCGCCGATGCGGCGCTGCCGATGCTGGAAGACCTGGCGCATACCGGTGATTCCCCGCAGGTCGAGGCCGCGCTTACGATCGCCCGCAGGCGGGTGAAGGGCGAGGATCGGCGGCTCGCGGCGCAGGCAAACGTGCCGTCATCGCCGAAGCTGGCGACCACGTCGGCGACTGCCCCGCGGGTGCAGGTTGCCGCCACGCAAGCGGCCTGGAATACGGGCGAGCACCGCATCGTGCTGCGCGCGCGCGACACGGTCTGGATGCGCGTGCGCAACCAGAGCGGCCAGACATGGCTGAGCCGCGAGCTGCATCCCGGCGAAACCTGGGCCGTGCCGAATGCACCAGGATTGTTGTTCTCCACCGGGAATGCCGGGCTTACGGAAATTATCGTGGATGGCACGACATCCGCCCCGCTGGGTCGGCCTGGCGAAGTTATTCGCGATGTGCCGCTCGACGCGGAAACCATCAAGCAGGGCAAACTACCCGCGCAAGCCCACACCGCTCGGCTGCAGAGCAGCGCGGCATCCGGTTAGAGCGCGATGACCGAAGGCGAATCGCCGCAGGTCTGAATCGCGCGATCAGCCGAAGATTTCCGGCACAATGGCCATTCATGACCAGAACCATATCGATATAATATCATACAGGCCCAGGCGGAATGCCGACGGGGCGTCAATCATGCGATCATGCCAACCGCCCGAAGACTGACCGTCTACGGTCAAACCGAAAGCGCTCTGGACCGGGCCCCCGGCGGCTGAGCAGCCCACCCGGGTGAAGCGCGGTCCCGGCAGCAGACGGGCGCGTGACTGGTGCCTTTAATTGGTCTGGCCTTGGCCAATGATGCGCCGAAACGTCACTGTGGCGGCAGGATTGTGTTCAATCCCATATCATGCCCGGGAATATTGGGGCAGCAGCCCACTGGCCGGCGTGCGCCGCGGTACCTTCCGCAGGGTGCGCACCAGGCAGAACATCAGCAGGGCGGCACAGGCCAATGGTGCAACCGGAATATGCGCCTCCCGCCCCAGATGGCGTGATACCAGCGGGACCACATAGCAGCAGAACAGCGCAAACTTCTCCCAGGGCAGGAAGCCAGCGGCACGTCCGGCGCGGACCAGCCAGGCAATTGCCACGGTCAGCAGCAGCAGGTCGTAAACCAGGGCCAGCGGAACGCTCAGCAGGATGCCGGCGATCAGCGCGGCGGAGCGCTCCGCCGGACCCGGATCGCGGCGCCAGATCCAGCCGACCGTGATGGCCGTCAACACGGTGACAAGGGCCTGCATCGCCTGCGCCGCCCCTGCCCCGTAGCCCAGGACGCGCACCGCGCCGTACGGTGTCACGAAGGCGTTGAAGTCGATCCGGCCGGTTTCGTAAACCGACTGCGATCCGGAAAACGCCTCCAGATAGGCATGCCAGGTTTCGGTGCCGAACAGCACGGCCGACAGGCCCACCAGGACCGTCACAGTCACCGCGGCGGCGGCGAACGCCCGCCAACGGCCGCTCGCGGCCAGCGCGACCGGCACCAGCAGCGCCAGATGCGGCTTGTAGCAGACCATGCCCACCAGCATGCCGGCCAGCACCGGCCGCTCGTCGATCAGCAGCGTCATCGCGCCGAGCAATGTCGCGGTCAGGAAGGAATTCTGCCCCTGCCCCAACGTCCAGAACACAGCCGGATAGGCCAGCACGGGGATGCACCAGGTCCAGCCACGTTCCCGCAGGATGCGGTGCATCAGCAGCAGCCAGCCGGCCAGCGTCGCCGCCTGGAACACCACGAACGCGACGAGGTACGGCAGCAGCGCCAGGGGCGCGCACAACAGCAAATAAACCGGCGGATAGAAAAAGAACTGGTACAGAATGCCCGGCCCGGACACCGCGATTTCGGCGGCGGCATGCGCGGCCTGGTCGTAGGCCAGCGCCGGCGTGCCAGCCAGGGCAAGCTTGCCGGCCGCATAGAAGCTGACGAAATCGCTGGCGACCGGCGGATTTACCGGACCGAATACATCATGGTACCACAGCACGAGAAAGCCGAGGAACAGGACCTGAAGCATCAGCAGCACGCCGCCCCACCCGATGATGCGGCCGCGGTTCAGCCAGGCGGCGTGCGACAGGAAAAGCGGGGCGCTTATCCAGCGAAAATATGTCCGGTTGGGCTGGATCATGGTGCGGGCGTTCCTGATGATATGTAATGATCTCTCGGAGTCATGGCAGTCCCTGATCCGCCATCCATGCTCGGCAGCCCAAGCTGCGAAAAGCCCTGGATGAAGGCCTGTATTCCCGGGCCTCTACGCGGCAATCGACATCACATCGACATGATCGCAGGCGATAAGCGTACGGGTTTATGATGCGAAAACGTCATAATAACTGATTTGTATGAAGCGCAACATTTCAGTGAATGCCCTGCGTACAAAAACGCGTTATATTGCTTTGTATTATCACGTGATGAATACGGCGTTTGTCTCGCGTTCTTTTGACGGTCTGGCGGGCCGGATCTTATAGTAATAGAGACATGTCCCGTCAGAAAGGACGATCCGACGACTGCATTGTCCGCCTGCCCATGCCGAGGCGGCGCGCCAGATCATGGTTTTGCCAGGAACAGCCCGCAATGAACCTCCGGCTTGATAAAAGAACCTACAATGACGCGCGTTACGGCGGCCATTATGGCTCCGACGAGCCTGCGCCCATTGTCACCCGGAAAAAACGCCGCCAGGCAGCCGGTTTCGGGTTCGGAATTCAGCGCGGTGCCGGCTTCGCACTTGGCGCCCCGGGCGCCATAGCCATGGTGTTATCGATGCTTTACGGCGGCCATTCCGCCTTGACAATGCACGTGCCGTATCAGGAGGTTTCCTACACCGCTTTCACTCTGGCCTTCAGCGATATTTCCTGGCTGGCAAGTCTGCTGGGGACCTTCCTCGGCGTGGAAGGCAATCCGTTCCTGAATTCGATCGTTGATCTTATTGCCGTCGTAGCCTCCCTGATCTTCGCGTTTTTTGCAGGCGCCGGTGCGGCGGCCGTCTGCCTGTACCAGGCCGCCTTCAGCGGCTGATGGCCGGGCCGGGTGGAACTCAATCCGCCGTTTCAATCCATCGTGATAATACAATAACTATTACGGTTTTTTATTATACCCCATCACCTTGTTGGATAACATCCCGGCATAACAACAACGCGCCATGCGTTGTTTTACCGGAATCCAAAAAATGGCAGTCCACAACAGGAAGAATAAAGGTCCGGCCGAGCGTGCGCGTGGCCGGAATGCATGGGGTGTGTGCTGGATCGAGCGGCGGCGGGCGGTATCGACGGGTGCCGCATGGACCTGAAGGAGGCGACGCTTCTTGGGGATGCGGCCGATGGGCATTGGTACTACAGGGCCAAGCTCGCCACATTGCTGAAACTGGTTGCGGACAAGCCGGCGAACCGGATTCTCGACGTTGGCGCCGGCAGCGGCTTTTTCGCGCGGCAGTTGCTGCTGCACACGGACTGCCGGTCGGCGACCTGCGTCGATCCCGGATACCTGGCCGATACAGATGAAACCATTTCTGGCAAGCCGATCCGTTTCCGCCGTGCGACCTCCTCCGCCATCGCCGACCTGGTGCTGCTGATGGATGTATTGGAGCATGTGGAGGATGACGCCGCGTTGCTGTCCTCCTACGTCGCGCCGGCGGCCCCCGGCACGCGGTTCGTCATCACTGTTCCCGCCTTCAACTGGCTATGGAGTGAGCATGACGTGTTCCTGGAACACTACCGCCGCTACACGCTGGCCGGGATCGAGGCTGTCTGTGCGGCGGCCGGGCTGGAGGTGACGACCGGATGTTACTTCTACGGCACCGTCCTGCCGCTGGCGGTGCTGCAGCGCCTGTTGGTCGCGCCGGCATCAAAAGCCCCTGCCCGCTCGCAGATGCGCACCCATTCGCCGCTGGTCAACAACCTGCTCTGGCTGGCCTGCCGCATGGAGCTGCCCTGGTGCCAGTCCAACCGGATCGCCGGCCTTACGGCCTTTGTCGCCGCGCGGAAGCCGTAAGGCGCGCGTCGGGCCGGCTGCCGCCGAGCCCGGTCATGGTGGCGGTGCGGCAGTGCCGGGTAGCCTGTCCTGCCGCCCCCAGTCCTGCCGCACGTGGATGACGATGCCGTTCGCATCGACCAGCCGCTTCCATCCGGGCTGTTGATCCATGGCGGCAACGACCGCATGACCTGACGGGAAGATCGTCCAGGCGATGTCATAGGCCGACAGGGTGCGCGCCAGCTCAGCGCGATCGGGCGCCGTGATACGACGATAGCGGGCCAGGAAGGCATCGCCATACAGATCGGCCCTGCTGTCGACGAACGGGCGGACACCGTTGAAGATCAGCAGCCCGCCAAGGCCATACGCGTTCAGGACAGGCCGGTCCCGCAGGGAAGCGGGAACGGAAGTGAGCATGGCGGCGAAGGTCGCGCCGGTGCGTGCGGGGCTCAACGGCACGGCCATGCGCAGCGTCAGGGCCGCCAGCGCGATCAGCATCGCGGCGGACCGGCGGCGCCAGGCGGTGCGGCTGGACATAGGCGTCCCAGCATGTGTTGCAGTGGGCATCCCGCTGGACGCCCCATCATGGGCCGTATCACGGGCAAGGCTGGCGCCCAGCGGTTCCGCCAGGACCAGCACGCCGACCAGACCCAGAAGCTGTTCGTTGCGCCCATGCGCCAGGGCCGCGTGAACCAGGCCCAGCAGCAGCAGCAGCCGGACCGGCGGCAGCCTCGCCTTGCCTGAAAGGCCCAGCGCGAGACCGCCCAGAAGCGTTACCTCCAGCGGCGAAAAGTGGGAAAAGTCGGCCGGTTCCCATTCGCCGATCCAGGCCAGGCTGTGCAGCCCCAGCATGTGCACCGGAAACAGCAGGCCGGCGAGGCCATCGGGGTTGAGCAGCGCCACCATCCAGGCCGCGGCGATGAAGCCGGCCCAGTCGGCGCAGACGCGGCGGCGGTCAACGCCGGGGTCGCACAGGGCCTCGATCATGAAGGCGACCGGCAGCAGCAGCCCCAGCATGAAGCTGCCATGCAGATTGACCCACAGCAGCATGACCGGCAGCAGCGCGACGGAAGGTGCGGTGCGCCTAGCGCGTGCGGCCACCAGTCCGCCGCACCACAGCACCAGGCAGGGCCAGGCCAGCAGATGCGGGCGGGCGAGCATGGAGGGGGCCGCATTGCACAGCGCGACCGCCAGCGCGGCCAGGGCATAAGGCCCTGGCAGGAACTGCCGCAAATGGCGCAGCAGTAGGCCCGTTGTCGCGCCGACCGCCGCAGCGGTCAGCACCATGACGCCCGGCATGCCGCCCGCGCGGAATGCCAGCGCCATCAGGGTTTCAGCGAGCCACTCATGCGCGAACCAGCGTACATGCCCCGCGGTGAAGGAGAACGGATCGGTGACCGGGATCGCGCGATGATCCAGGATCCAGGCGCCGGTGCTGATCTGCCAGAGTGTATCGCCGTCGTTCAGGATTGGCGGCAGGAACAGCACGAGGGCGAATGCCAGGCAGCCGGCGATGACCGGAACCGGATCGGCGCGGGTGCCCCTGGCGGACATCGTCGCGGCCTGACGGGGCTGGCCCGGGCATGGTTCCGCCATAACGTACGTATCCACTGCGGACCTCTTGCGAATGCGCCCGAAGCAAGCGGGGGTTGCTGCGTGGTCGAGACAATTGGTGCCATGTCGGCCACAATCCGGTGATCCCCGTATTTCCGGATGTCTGGTTCGGTCAGATAAGATTTAACATACGTTATAATATCGTCTTCTTCCACATCAGTAAAAACGGATGAAAATTACGTGATCGGCTCCGGAACGAAGTATGGCCGGTGCAGTATTGCCCGGCCGGGCCGAACCGGGGCCTGGCCGGACTGGCTGATGCAGGACGACTGGCTGGCGCAATACGGCCTGGCCGCCCTGATCGGCCTGTCCTGGGTCCTGTATGTCCTGCCCTGGGCGGTGCTGGCCGGTACGGGCGGGATGTTCGCCGTGCCTGGCGGCGATCTGCCGACGAACCTGGCGGGCCATATCGCCTTTCAGGCGCCGGGCTGGCACTGGCCGTTGCTGCGCGCACCTGCGCTGGCGTGGCCGGATGGCGTGTCGATCGCCATGACCGACAGCAACCCGGCGGTTTCGCTGCTGGCCAAGCCGCTGGCCGGAGCCCTGGGCCACACGGTCAATCTGTTCGGCGTCTGGCTGGCTGGCTGTTTCATCCTGCAGCCCATCGCCGCCGTCTATGCGCTGCGCGCCTTCACCGCCCTGCAGCCGGCTCCCGGGCGCCTGAACGCATGGCTTGCAGCGGCTGCGGCGGCCGGTCTGGCGCTGCTGCTGCCGGCGTATCTGTTCCGCATCGTGCACATCAACCTGATGGGCCAGTTCCTCCTGCTGGCGGCGCTGGGGCTGGCGGCTCGGCCATTGGCAACCGAAGCGCCGCCGCGGTCCGGGGCGATGTTCGCCCTGCTGCTGCTGGCGGTGCTGGTCCACCCCTATCTGTATCTGTTCTGCGCCGCGACGCTGTCGGCACCCCTGGTCGGGATGATGCTCCGGCGCGCCGAAGGCACCCGCGCCGAGGCACGCCGGTTCGGCCTGGCCGTCGTGCTGCCGGTCGGGCTGTTCGTTCTGCTGAATGGCGGCCTGGGACAGGGCGGCCCCGGTTTCGGCCTGTATTCGATGAACCTGCTGTCGCCGGTTCTGCCACAGAAATCCGGCCTGTTCGGCGCGGATCTGCCGATCCTGGATGCGACAGGTTACCAGTATGAGGGGTTCAACTACCTGGGCGCCGGCATCCTGCTGCTGCTGGCCGCAGCCGCTGCCTGCCTGCTGTGGATCGGTTCGGCGTCCCGCCGAACGATACGCCGCCGCTGGGCCGGACTGATCCTGGTCCTGCTGGGACTGTCCGGGTTGGCGGTGACGCCGCATGTCACGCTTGGCGCCCTCGACCTGATTCCGCTGCAATCGCGGTTGCTGGAGCAGATTTTCGGCGTGGTCCGCGCGTCCGGCCGAGCGGTGTGGGTGGTGGATGATGCGGGGGTGGTGGCGGCGGTCGGGCTGCTGGCGACGAGGCTGCGGCCGGCGTTGCTGGCACCACTGCTGGCGGCAGGTCTTGTGCTGCAATGGGTGGACGATGCGCCTCTGCGCGCCGGTCTTCGGCGCTATTTGGCCGGCACCGATGCCGTGCCCGCTGCGTTCGCAGTACCGGCGCCGTTCACGATACCGCCGGGCACAACGCTGTTCCGCGTCGTGCCGCGATGCGGGGCCGGGGCGGTCGCGGCAACCGCATACCAGCTGATCGCGCTGCGGGCCGGGGCCAGGCTGACGGATATGCGGCTGGTGCATCCGCCGACCGATGCGGTCTGCGCGCGGGCCCTGGAAGCCGGGCTGGATGCGCCGCTGATTGCCGGGGAGACGCGGCTGTTCCTGCCATCCGTCCGCGATCGTCTGCGACCGGACCGGCTGGGGGCGGGGGTGGTGTGTGCGGATGTCGCGGTCGGGCGCACATGCCACAAGCCCGGCGCCTGAGTAATAACATTTACGTTACATGAAAACATCCATCCCGAATTCTGCACGTTCGCCGGTCCGGTACAGGGAATGCCTGGCGGCCTTCCGCCCGGGCCGGATAACGGCAGGATCATCGATGGCTGTTCAGGCTGCTGGCCGATGAAGCGTATTGCCGCGCTGGACGGGCTTCGCGGCGTTCTGGCGCTGATCGTGGTGCTGGACCACGCCGCAGGCATGCTGGCCGCGGGCGGCGCCGGTGGATTGGCCGTGCGCATGGCGGCCCCGCTGCTCAACAACCTGGGCGGCCTGGCTGTCCTGGTGTTCTTCGCCATATCCGCCCATGTGCTGACCCGGGCCTGGGACGGCCATGTCATGGTCTTCCTGGTGCGGCGCCTTGTCAGGCTCTGGCCGGTCTATGCGGCCTGCCTGGCCGCCGGATCGGTGCTGGTCCACCCCGTCTCCTCCTGGTCGGAATTCGTCTGGTATCCGGTCGTGTCCTCGCCGGCCGATCCGCCGGGCTGGTCGCTGTGTGTCGAGGCATGGGCGATGCTGTTCATGCCTGCGATCGTATGGAGCGTGACAGGGCCGCGCTGGCGTCTGGCCGCCGGCGCGCTGGCGTGGTTCGGCCTGACGATGCTGGATGGCAGGATCGGCATCGGCGCGTGCTTTCTGGCCGGTGCGGTGCTGCACCGGCGTGTCCCCCGCCTGCCCTGGCTCGAACGCGCAATCCCGCAATGGCTCGGCACCGTATCCTACAGCCTGTATCTGTCGCATTGGCTCGTCCTGTCGGCGGCCGTTCGGTGCTGGGGTCCGTGGGCGGCTATTCCGGCGATTCCTGTGGCCGTGCTGACCGGATGGGTGCTGTGGCGGACGGTCGAGCAACCGTCGGTGACGCTGAGCCGCCGCTTTGGCCGGGGACAGAAGCGACCCGAGTCGCAACGGCAACAACATGATCACGGCAGCGCGACTCGGGCGCAGGTTATCCCGTGGGGTTAACCGACCGGGCGGGCGGCGACGGCATACTATCCACAGCGGTGTCGGGTTATCCCGTGGGGTTAACCGACCAAGGTGTGGGGTTAACCGACCGACTCGGGGTTATCCCGTGGGGTTAACCGGCTGAACTACTAATTAAGAATCTACTAACTTCTAATAGCTTGGTCGGTTAACCCCACAGTTAACATGAGGATTTTCTTGTGGGCAGTGTGCGGAACGATCTGGTCATGAGGGCAATGTGAACAGCCCGGCTGCACCCAATAGCATCCACCAGCTTGTGTTGTTGCATGGCCGAGAACAGGCCAGAAATATGGTTCCGGCCAATCAGCGGTCGCTGGTGGATATTGCCGCTGAAGTATTGGCCGACGAAAGCCAGCGCATCGGCATCAGCTATACTGGCTTTTGCCTGACCAGCCTGCCGCATAAGCGCCTGCCCGACGACCAGACATGGGAAAAGAAAGGCCACCGGGTCACGCTGTGGGTGGAGCCCGGGCGGATGAAAACCCGTGGCAAAGTGGTCAACTATGGCGTTCCCTATGGCGCCCGCGCCCGGATGATCCTGCTGTATCTGCAGACCCAGGCCGTGCGCACCGGCAGCCGGGAAGTCGCCCTCGGCCGATCGATGCGCGACTGGATGGAGCGGATGGGACTGGCGATCGGCGGCGAAACCGCCAAAAGCCTGCGCGAACAGGCCGCGCGGATTTCCGCCTGCACCCTAAAATTTTTCTGGGAAGACGAGGAACAGGAAGGCTGGACACGCGGCGCGATCGTAACGTCCGGCTTGCGGTTCAAAGTGCCGGAAAACGAGCAGGGAAGCCTGTGGGAAGAACGTGTCGTGCTGGATGAGGTATTCTGGCGGGCGCTGAAGGAGCATCCGGTTCCGCTGCTGGAGGCGGCCATCCGACAGCTTCGGGACCGTTCCATGTCGTTGGACATCTATGTCTGGCTCGCCTGGCGGTGCCACCAGCTTGGCAAGCCGACAGCGATCTCCTGGCCGGCGATCTTTGCGCAGTTCGGCGGCGGTTTCCGGGCCATGAAGCACTTCAAGCCGAGTTTTATCGAGGCCATGAGCGCCGCCCTTGCCGCCTATCCGGAAGCGCAGGTCGAGATCGAGGAAAAAGGCATCACCCTGCACCCTTCCCGTCCCCCCGTGCCTCGGCTGGCGGTCGGTTAACCCCACACCCCGGTTATGGAAGCGCCGGTTCCGGCGCCTTCGCGAAACGGGTGGGCAGCGACAGACGACGGTTCCGCAGCCGACCGACAAGCGCCTGGGTCGCAGCAATGGCAACACCGGCGGTCACAAGGCCAGCCAGCATATCGACGGCATAATGGGCGCCTTCGGTCATGACGGATGCAATCATCACCAGATTGAGGCACAGCACTGGCAGAAACCAACGCTGGCCACGCGCCGCATACGCGAACAGTACAGCCAGGACGGTGTGATAGGACGGAAACGCGACAATGCCGTCGAAATGGTCGATCGTGCGCATCGTGTGGGCATGCAGGGCCAGGACGTCGTACGTCCATGACTCGATGCCGCCCACACCATAGGCGTAGCGAGCGCCGGCGGCGGGCAGCAATGCCATGATGGGCGTGATGAGGATCATGGACAGGATACCCGCCAGCAGCAGCGCCTGGGCGCGTTCCGGACGGGTGATGGCCAGGTAGCCGATCAGGAACAGCCCCTGCACCGAGACGCTGGCATAGGCGAGCGAGAGGGCAAGGTGCACGGAGGGATGCGCGTTGACGACGTGCAGCCAGCCCACCCAGTCGAAGCCCAGGGCCGCGTCAGCCCGTGCCAGCAAGGCATCCGCCAGGGGAAACGGCGTGGCTGCCATGGCGGCGTAGGTCAGCAGCGCCACGGCATTGCTGAAGGCAACCAGCTGCGCCCCGGCCATGGCCAGACGCGCCAGCGGCGGGGAGCGATGCTGGTACAGAAAGGCCAGCGCACACAGGCATCCGGTACCCAGCAGGCAGGACCATGGCATGATCACGGCCAGATGCTGAAAAGTCAGCAGCAGGCCATCGGCTGCGGCAATGGCGATGATAAACAGCCAGATCAGTGCGGACAGCATCATGTCCTGAAGTCCTTGTGTCGGAATGACCGTTAACCGACTCCGTACCGATTGATACCGGATCGGCCTGCCGCACCAGCAGGTCGTGGCCTGCGTCGGTTAACCCCACGCACGGCTGCCGAGGCTGGATCAGGGCTACGCCAGAGGCGCTATGAAGAACCTGCCTGCAACGTGCTCGATGGCGATCGCCTCCGGTTCAATTCGTATCTCCGGCGCGGCCGGCACTTCCCGGATGTCCTGCTCTGGCGGTTCGTCGGCATCGCGCATTCTGTTGCTGTATCGTGTCATGATCATGAGAGCCGTCACCGCAGCCCTGAAGGAAGCAAAGCTGCTTATCCCGGCCCACTCATCATCAATGATCGTTGCCACGATGATCGAACCCGCTTCCTCATAGAGGATGAATGAGACAGTCGATTCAAGACTGGATGGCAGGATAATGATGGACTCCCCGCCGTCGCAATCGGTTGTCCGGTCGACGGTCCAGTCCGGTGCAAGTACCTGTTTCAGGATATCAAGCACATCCGACGCACCATGCTGTGTCTTCAGCCAATAATGGTGGGCGGATGCTTCAGCACGGATCCGCTCAATTATCCAGTCCATGGAATACACCTCACGCATGGGGGCGTTACGCCCGTGCCGTATCCAACTCTTGGCGCCGTGATGACGGATACGGGCGACCGGTCCGTTCTGCTTCCGGCAGTGCCGGCGATCAGGGTTCGGGTGATACCGGCTATCCTGGTCCTAGACTTCCTGAGAAATGTAGGAGAATTCGGTCGAGAGATTGGAGCCGAACGTTGTGATCGCGCTGACAATCGCAATTGCGACCAATGAGGCGATCAAGCCGTACTCCAGAGCTGTAACGCCCTTCCGGTCATTCAAAAAAGGCCGGAAAGCGAGCGCTTGACTGGCCAGTAAACGAATCATTGGATTATCCTTCTGCTTGCGTTGACATCACGGTTTATGAACCCCTGGCCGGCTTTGCAGCGGCATTATCAGCGGGTTATGCAGAGATACGCAGACCAGTCCTGCCACGGCGACGGACGCATTCCTGCCGTTGCACGAACACCGTAATGGCCAGCGGGTATTTTCAACAACAACAAAACAATAACATGTTCGTGACAAATACACCGTCCGCAAATACTTCGTGGTTGGCGAATGAAAGGCGCTCCTGCGTCTCGACGAGCTGGCCGGCCTATCCATTATACATGGTGCCGGCAGTGTTGCTGCCCCGGGGTGGTCAATTGTGTCGTTGATTGGCCCCGCCGCTTTGCGGTCTGCATCAGGGATAGGGGGCGTCCTGCTATGCCGGTTGCAGTGTGCAGATCCGGGCGAGACAATGGACCGCCGGCATTGCCGTGGGCCACGAAGACCTGAACGATCCCGACCAACGACGCCGCCAACGGGCAATGGCGATTCTGGCTGGCTGAACATTCAGCTCGGTCGGGAAGTACCCACCCTGCGTACAGGAGGCGTCTTGCATGAAGTACTTACCGATCGGCAGGATCAGGGCGCCGCTGCTGGCGGAGGTCATTCAGGCCGCCGCGGACGACCCGCGCGGCCGGATCGTGTGCGGATGGTGCGGCACACGGGTACGGGTCGGACCGGCGGGCCGAGAGACGCGGTGCCCCGGTTGTGCACGCCAACAATCTGTTGCCGACGCGGATGAACGGCCTTGGCGCCTGGACCCGGCTTCGGCCGAGGCCTTGCGGCGCACACGGCAGTGGCTCAGGCGCCTGTAGCGTGTGCTTGGGGTTATGCCCCGCTGCGTCCAGTGCCTTTCTGCGCTGGCCCCTGGAGGACAGGGAACGCTGTCCACCCTGCGATCGTGCGGGCGCAGCGTCGGGCGTTCTCGTTATCCGTTATGCCTGGAAAGTGCCGGCGCAACTCGACCGCAGCGGATAGCT
>DAICYU010000029.1 GCA_027311485.1 Acetobacteraceae bacterium | reverse complement strand
GCATGGCATCTCCGATCGAGCATTCGCCCATCATGAGGCGTTGGTGCAAATCGGCAAGCTCGTCAAGCGCGAGGCGCTTGTCATGGGCTTCAGTGACACATTTGGCGTGATCGGCATCATGCTGGCGCTCGCCGCCGTCACGCGCAGCGAGCAGGGCAGCGTCGTGCTGCGCGGGGCGGAAACGGTGGAGGTGCCGGCCGCACCGGCACATGTCGTGGACACCACCGGCGCCGGCGACGCCTATGCCGCCGGCTTCCTGGCCGGGCTGACGGCGGGCAAAAGCCTGGAAATCTGCGGCCGCATGGGCAGCATCGCCGCCGCCGAGGTCATCAGCCACTACGGTGCTCGGCCTGAAGCCGACCTGCGCCGTCTGGTGGCTGGCAAACTGGCGGGCTGACGGTCGAGGCGGGCACGGCTGCGATCTCGACCACCATTGCAGCGGGGGCGACCCCGCTGTGGTGCGCAAACGGCCGAGCCGTTGGGGATCATTGCCGGGGTGCTGCCGATGCTCGTGCGGCATGTGCCATTCACCCTTGACCTGAGGCCTGGATCGGGGCTGATCACAGTGGATATGACGCTCGCGGCCTGGTCGGCACGGAAAGCCATATGATCCTGAAAGCAATCCAGTCGGGTGACGGCCCGCCGGTCGTGCTGCTGCATGGCCTGTTTGGCGCCGCGCGCAATTTCGGCACGATCCAGCGCGCCGTGGCGCAACGGTGCCGGGTGATCGCGCTGGATATGCGCAACCATGGCGACAGCCCGCACGGCGCGGATATGCGCTATACCACGCAGGCCGAGGATGTGCGTGAAACCCTGGACTCGCTGGGGATCGGGCCCGCCGCGGTGGTCGGACACTCCATGGGCGGCAAGACGGCGATGGCGCTGGCACTGCGACACCCCGGCCGTGTCGGGCGGCTGCTGGTGTCCGACATCGCGCCGGTTGTCTACGAACACGGCAATGCCGTCATTGCGGATGCAATGCGGGCGATCCCGCTCTCGGCCGACCTGACCCGGCAGCAAGCCGACGCGGCGCTGGAAGCGGCGGTGCCGCGCGCCGACATCCGCGCCTTTCTGCTGCAGAACCTGCGCTTCGGCCCTGGCGCGCACTGGCGGATCGGGCTGGAGGAGATCGCCGCGGCCGTGCCGGACCTGGAAGGCTGGCCCGTTATTCCCGGCACGTACGACGGACCGGCGTTGTTCGTAACCGGCGCGAACTCCGACTACGTGCTGCCAGAGCATCGGCCGGTTATCCGCGCATGTTTCCCGAAAGCCCGCTTTGTCGCCGTGAAAAGCGCCGGACATTGGGTTCATGCCGACAATCCAGCGGGTTTCCTGTCGGTTTTAGAGTTATTTTTGCGCGATTGGGTCTGATTATCCATGACGTTTACGCAAAACATGGCTGCATAGCGTCCGCGCAGCACGTTTTTCGCTCGTAAGACCGCGTTTGTCCGCCTATGTGTGCGCCGCAACACTCTCCCCGAATAGTCAGGCCCGCATGCAGATCAGGAACGTCGCCATCATTGCTCACGTTGACCACGGCAAGACCACGCTGGTGGACAAGCTGCTCAGTCAATCGGGCGCGTTCCGGGAGCATCAGCAGGTGGCCGAACGCGCGCTCGACCGCAATGATTTGGAGCGGGAACGCGGCATCACCATCCTGGCGAAATGCGCCTCGGTGGTGTGGGACAATGTGCGCATCAACATCGTCGATACCCCTGGCCACGCCGATTTCGGCGGTGAGGTGGAGCGGATCCTGGGCATGGTCGACGGTGCCATCGTGCTGGTCGACGCGGCCGAGGGTGTGCTGCCGCAGACCAAGTTCGTGGTCGGCAAGGCGCTGGCCCGCGGGATTCACCCGATTGTCGTGGTGAACAAGGTCGATCGCAGCGACGCCCGTCCCGACGAAGTGCATACTGAGGTGTTTGACCTGTTCGCCGCGCTGGGCGCCTCGGACAGCCAGCTCGATTTCCCGATGTTGTATGCGTCCGGCCGCAACGGCTGGGCGGACACGTCGCTGGATGGCCCGCGCAAGGATCTGTCGCCGTTGTTCGACCTCGTGGTGCGGCACGTGCCGCCGCCGGTGGTCGACAAGGACGCGACGTTCGCCATGGTCGCCAGCATCCTGGAATATGACAACTTTCTTGGCCGTGTTCTGACTGGCAGGGTGGAGCAGGGCCGCGTCAAGCTGAACATGCCGGTGAAGGTGATGCGCGCCGACGGCTCGGTGATCGAGACAGGGCGTCTGACCAAGCTGCTGTCGTTCCGTGGTCTGGAGCGTGTGGTGGTGGAAGAGGCCGAGGCAGGCGATATCATCGCCGTCGCCGGCCTGTCCGACGCCACCATCCCCGATACCATCGCATCCCCGGAACTGGCCGAACCGCTGCACGCGATTCCGGTCGATCCGCCGACGTTGAGCATGACCTTCCGCATCAATGACGGCCCGCTGGCCGGGCGTGAGGGCAAGAAGGTGACGTCCCGCCAGATCCGGGAGCGTCTGTTCCGGGAGGCGGAGGGCAACGTCGCCATCCGGGTGACCGACTCGAGCGAAACCGAGGCGTTTGAGGTCGCCGGCCGTGGCGAACTTCAGCTGGGCGTGCTGATCGAGACAATGCGGCGCGAGGGTTTCGAGCTGACGATCGGTCGCCCACGCGTGCTGACCCGACGCAATGCCGAGACCGGCGAGCGTGAGGAGCCGATGGAAGAAGTGCTCGTTGACGTGGACGAGCCCTATTCCGGCGTCGTGGTCGAGAAACTGAGCCGCCGCAAAGGTGAGATGCAGGACATGCGGCCGTCCGGCGGCGGGAAGGTGCGGCTGACGTTCCACATCCCCAGCCGCGGGCTGATCGGCTATCATGGCGAATTCCTGACCGATACGCGTGGCACCGGCATCATGAACCGGCTGTTCGCCGGCTACGGGCCGTGGAAGGGCCCGATCGAGGGCCGTCGCAACGGCTCCCTGATCTCCACCGAACCCGGCGAAGTGGTGCATTACGCGCTGTTCTACATCCAGGAACGCGGCACGATGTTCGTGTCGCCGGGCGAGAAAGTGTATCAGGGCATGATCCTGGGTGAGCACAGCCGCGAGTCGGATCTGGAAGTGAACCCGATCAAGGAAAAGAAGCTGACCAACATCCGTGCCGCCGGCAAGGATGACGCGATGCTGCTGATCCCGCCGCGGAAAATGAGCCTTGAGCAGGCAATTGCTTACGTTGAGGACGATGAGCTGGTGGAGGTGACGCCGGCCGCCATTCGTCTGCGGAAGCGCTACCTCGACCCGCATGAGCGGAAGCGGTTCGAGCGGCGGATTGACGCGGAAGCGGTAGCGTAACAGCCCGTCCGTCCTTGGACGGCTGGTATCCTGACGGTAAGCCGTATCATGGTCACACCGGGCGGTGCACAGGTAGATCGACCCTGTGCACCGCCCGCCTGCGTTTGCGGCCCTGAACCCTGCCGCCTGTCAAATCGGGCCAGGGCACGACCTGCAGGCGCCACATCACGGCGGCGCGTCGTGCGGCTATGCCGCCCCCAGCTTGGGCAGTACCGGGTGCCGGTTCATCCGGAATATGCGTTCGGGACGGCCTCATCCCGGGCATTCCCCGGTCAGCGCTCACGCGATAGGATACCGGCGCGTGAAGTCAGGGTGCTGCTCAAGGACATGGTCATGCGTTTGGATGCCTCGCACTGCGTCGCCCGCGCGCGGGTGGTTCTTCGGCCGGGTTGGCGCTGATGCGCCGCTGGATGCTTCTGGCCCTGCTGCTGCTGCCGTTCACGGCGCGGGCTGAGGAAAAGATCGTCAATATCTATAACTGGACCGACTACATCGACCCGTCGGTGCTGGCCGACTTCACCAAGGAAACCGGGATCAAGACCCGGTATGATATGTTTGACAGCCTGGAAACGCTGGAAGCGAAGCTGCTGGCCGGCCATTCCGGATATGACGTGGTGCTGCCCAGCAATGAGCCGAGTTTTTCGCGGCTGATCAAAGCGGGGGCGCTGGCGCCGGTGGATCGGTCGAAGGTGCCGAACTGGAAAAACCTCGACCCGGCCTTGATGCAGCGGATGGAATCGTCCGATCCCGGCAACAAGCATGGTGCCATCTATCTGTGGGGATCGATCGGGCTGGGGGTCAATCCGGACAAGGTCCATGCGCTGGCACCGGACGCGCCGCTGGATTCCTGGGCTCTGCTGCTGGACCCGAAATGGGCGAAGAAGCTGGCGCCGTGCGGCATCATCATGATGGATTCCGCCATCGACGTGATTCCGTCGGTGCTGCATTACCTTGGCAAGAGCCAGGACAGCACCGCGCCGGCGGACCTGGACGCGGTGCTGTCCGCGTTGATGGCCATCCGTCCCTACATCCGCGAATTCGCCAGCGGGGGCGCGTTGGAGGCTCTGGCGACGGGGCAGAGTTGCCTGGCGCTCGACTACTCGGGCGATGTGGAGCAGGCGGCGGCGCGGGCCAAGGAAGCCAAGCAGGGCGTGACCGTGCAGTACGTGGTGCCGAAAGAGGGCGCCGAGATCGGCTTCGACATGCTCGCCATTCCGGCCGATGCACCCCATAAGGACGCCGCCCTGGCGTTCATCAACTTCGTGCTGCGGCCCCAGATGATGGCGCGGATCACCGATGCCACGCTGTATCCGAATGCCGTGCCGGCAACCCGGGCGTTGGTGAAGCCGGCGTTGTTGAATGATCCTAACATCTTCCCGCCGGATGCGGTGATGCAGCGTTTCTTCACCATCGGTCCGGTGCCGACGAAGGCAGAGCGGGCACGCACCCGGATGTGGGCGCGGTTCAAGGCGGGTTCGTGACGCGTTGCTGACGATTGCCGGACTGAGCGTCCGTTACAACGACACCACTGCGCTGAATGGATTGAACCTGACGGTGCAGCGGGATGAGTTGTTCGTACTGCTGGGCGGCTCCGGGTCCGGCAAGACGACGCTGCTTCGGGCCGTCGCCGGCTTCATCAAGCCCACGTCGGGACGCATCGAGCTGAACGGGCTCGATCTGGCGCGGCTGCCGCCGCACCGCCGGCCGGTAAATACGATGTTCCAGTCCTATGCCCTGTTCCCGCACATGACCGTAGCGGCGAATATCGGTTTTGGCCTGCGGCGGCGCGGCCGTTCGCGGGCCGACATCCAGGACCGGGTCGATGCGATGCTGACGCTTGTCCGCCTGCAAGGCTACGGCGGCCGGCGGCCGGCGCAACTTTCGGGCGGGCAGCAGCAGCGCGTGGCGCTGGCGCGCAGCCTTGCGCCCAGCCCGTCGCTGTTGTTGCTGGATGAGCCGCTGTCGGCCCTGGACGAAGCCCTGCGGCGTGACACCCGGGCCGAACTGGTGCGGTTGCGGCGGTCACTGGGGATCAGCTTCATCCTGGTCACGCATGACCAGAATGAGGCGCTGGAAATGGCCGATCGCATCGGGATCATGCGCGAGGGCCGGATCGTGCAGGTCGGTGCGCCTGCCACGTTGTATGAACAGCCGGTCGATCGGTTCGTCGCGGAATTCCTCGGCGCGGCCAACATCCTGCCGTGCGAGACGGACGGCGGTACGGTGTCGCTGCCGCAACTGGGCGCGGTGGTTCGCGCCGCCCGACCTGGGCCGCGAGGACCGGGCTTGCTGGCGCTGCGGGCCGAACGGCTTCGGCTGGGAGGCGCGGGCCTGGAAAACCGCATCGACGGCCACGTCACGGAGACAGCGTATGCCGGCGATATGCTGCTGGTCGCGGTTCAACTGGCGGATGGCTCGGTGTTGCGCGTCAAGCATCCGCTGACGGACGGCCTGACGGACGGAGTGCCGCAACCGGGGGCGGTTGTCAGCGTCGGCTGGAGTGCCGAGGCCTGCATCCTGTTGCCGCGATGAATATCCGGGGCGCGGTCATCGCGCTGGTGGCGGCGTGGATGCTGCTGCTGCTGGGGGCGCCGCTGGCCATCATCCTGGCAATCGGCCTGGCCCATTCGGCGGACAGCGTGCCGCCCTACAGCCTCGGTATCAACCTGGACAATCTGTCGACGGTCGCGACCGACCCTTATTACCGCGACGCCCTTCTGCGCAGCGTCCGGGTTGCCGGCATTTCGTCGATGCTGTGCCTGCTGGCCGGCTTCCCGATGGCGCTGGCGATCGCGCGCAGCCGGCCGCGGCGGCAGAATGCGTTGCTGCTGGCGGTGATGCTGCCGTTCTGGAGCGGGTTCCTGACCCGTATCAACGCCTGGATCGGATTGATGGCCGAACATGGGCTTTTGGAGCGGATGCTGGGCCTGCCTCGGCTTCTGTACACCGAAACCGCGCTGTATATCGGCATTACCTACACGTACCTGCCGTTCATGGTCCTACCACTGTATGCTCGGCTGACCCGGATCGATCCGGCGCTGGCCGAGGCGGCGGCGGATCTGGGTGCACCGCCTGCTATCGTGTTCTGGCGGGTGACCCTGCCGCTGGCGCTGCCAGGCGTGATAGCGGGCCTCGTCCTGGTCTTCATTCCGGCGGTGGGCGAGTATGTCATCCCCTCGCTGCTGGGCGGTCCCAACGCAGAGCTTGTTGGTGTCGTGCTGTGGGACGAATTTTCGGCCAATCGCGACTGGCCAATGGCGGCGGCGGTGGCACTGTGGCTGCTGCTGGTTCTGATCGTAATCCCGGGTGGCCTGATGCGGCTGGTCAGGCGGATGCCCCGGACGCTGGCGTAAATCCAGGCTCCGGCAAGGGGTGACCTTACCGGAGCCTGAACAACTGCCGTTACGGCGTGCGCTTCGTGGCCGGATCGCGCACCGCACCGGTGGGGTTCTCAGCGTCGGTCTCGCCGCGATCCTCACGCACCTCGGTGCGCCGGACCGTGTCGCGCACGGTTTCGTCACGCTCACTGACCGACTTATGCAGCACCAGTTCCTCGCGGACCCGGGTATCCTTCGAAATTATCGGCTCCTCGCGCGTTTCGGTTGCCTCCATCTCCCGTTCCCGGAAGGGATCGGCTTCGTTGGCGGTCAGCGGACGATCCACCGGGCGGCGCTCGACCTCGACCCGTTCATCACGCAGGTGAACGGTTTCGTTCACCGGAGTTTCGACGACATAGCTGCGGATGCGGACGCGCCCCTGCACCACCTGGCGCTTGCCGACGCGCAGCTTTTCCTCAACCAGAGGGATCCGTTCTTCGGTATCGGCTGCGACCGTGCCGTTGCGGCCCAATCCCGTGCCCTGGGTGGCAGTGCGCCCAGTTGCGGCAGTGCCAGTCCCTTTAGAGCCGGTCGCCGTGGTGCCAGTCGCCGTGGTGCCGGTTGCGGCGGTCCCGGTGGCCGCCCCGGTACGTCCCGGAAGCGGCGGAATGGTTGTCGCCTCGTAGTCGCTGGCCGCCGTCACGCCACCAACCCCGGATCGACCCGCCATCGCCGTGGCCGCGCTGCTCGGCTCATAGCCGCGCCAACCTTCGGAGCGCCAGCGATCCTCCTCGGCGTCCAGGTCGATGGCACCGGCTTCTTCCATCACATCCATGACACCTTGGGCCTGCGCAGCCTCGACATCGGCGGCAACCATGTAGCTGCCGCGACGCATCCCCTCGGCGTAGCCGTAGCGATCTTCTTCCGGCATGAAGAAGTTGCGCAGGGACGCCATAAAGCCGCCGGTTTCATGCGGCCGGCCGGCTGCAGAATCCGCTGTTCCAAGTCCGGTGGCGGTTTCCGGCAATACCTTTACGTTCGTTGCCCCGAGTGAGGCGTTGGTGCGGAGTGTATTGGCCGCACGTTGGGCTTCGCTCTGACTATGGAACATCGCAGTAATTGTCTGCATTGCCATTCTGTTACTCCTTCGGTACGTTGTTTGGCATTGCGGGGCTGCGTATGACCTCCGCCCTCTGCCGCCGCACAGTCACCGGTTGCTCGACCTGCGTCTCGCTCACAACACGCCGGACGTGAACTTCCTCGACCAGTACAAGGCGTTTCTCCACGACCAGGACTTCTTCCAACACAGGAATGATCGTCAGATCTCCCTCTTGCCGGATCGCGGGAATCTCTGTGACCTCCCGCCCGACCGGGACGTGTTTCACGTCCACAGCCTGATCGAACAGCGACGCTTTTGCATGCACTGTATCGCTATCCGTCACGACACGAACCCGGACCCGTCCGGTTTCCACCTGCCGCTTGCCAACGGTCAGGTGCTCCTCGGCCAGCGGAATCGTTACATCGGGATCTTTGCGCATATCGGACATTGCGTTCCCCGGTGCCTGATGGGTGAACGGGCTGCACGGCATTTGGTTGTTTCTGCCGGCATTGGAACCGAATGGGCGCAATCAGGGTGGTCTGGCGCCTCGGCAGCATCACACCTAGCCGCCGGCAACACGAAAGCACGCATGCCAGGTCGCTTCGGCGCAAACCGCGCCGAGCCGATGCCGTTGCGGCACGGCGCGGCGGCGTGCAGGGCAGCGCGCGCCGATCACAGATGCGCAAGGCGGCCCGCTTGCCCAGCCCGCCCTAATCGGTACAGTGCAAACCCAGGAGGAACGACATCATGGCATCCACGCGGCCGCCCCGGCCAATATGAGCAAGGAAATCCGCCTGCTGTCCACCAGTGCGATCCTGGGGTACGGCTTTCCTGAAGCCTCCTTGAGCGCCGGTATGGCGCGTCAGCCGCACGTCATCGGCGTGGACGGCGGCAGCGTCGATCCAGGGCCGCATTATCTGGGGTCTGGCAAGCCGTTCTGCTCCCCCCTCGCGATCCGCCGTGACCTGCGGCTGATGCTGAACGCCGCCGTCCGCGGCAATATTCCGCTGGTGATCGGCACCAGCGGTGGCGCCGGCGGGGAGCCGCATTTGCAGCTGGTCGCCACCATGGCGCGGGAGATCGCGCGGGAAGATGGGCTGCATTTTAAGATGGCGCTGATCCACGCGGAGCAGGACAGGGCGACTGTCAAACGTCTGGACACCGTGGGCCTTGCGCACCAGCCGCCGCTGACCGATGCGGTGATAGACCGTGCCACGCGGATTGTCGGCATGATGGGCCCCGAGCCGTTCATCGCCGCGCTGGACGCCGGCGCGCAGGTCGTGCTGGCCGGCCGTAGCAGCGATCCGGCGCCGTGGGCCGCCGCCGCGACCCGCGCGCAGTTGCCGCCGGCGCCGTCCTGGTACGCCGGCAAGATGCTGGAATGCGGTGCCACCCCGTCGATCCCGAAAGGCCATGACTGCCTGTTCGTCACCGTCCGTGAGGATCACGTGGAATGCGAGCCGCTCAACCCGGCCCGCCGCTGCACACCGCTGTCGATCGCCAACCATTCGCTGCACGAGAACAGCAGCCCGATCCATCATATCGAGCCGGGCGGGATGCTCGACACGTCGGAGTGCCGCTTCGATGCGGTGACCGACCGTGCCGTGCGGATTTCCGGCATGCGCTGGGTTCCGGCCGAACAGTACACGGTGAAGCTGGAAGGGGTGGAGCTGGCGGGCTATCGCGCCATCTGCGTCTGCGGCACCCGCGATCCGCTGCTGATCGGGCGGCTGGACGATTTCCTGAGCACCGTTCGGCAAGAGGTCGCGACCAAGGCCGCGGCCTTCGGCGCGAACCCTGACAGCTACCAGTTGGGCATCCGCGTCTATGGCCGCGATGGCGTGATGGCGGCGCGGGAGCCGATGCGCGACGCCGAACCGCATGAACTGGGTTTCGTCATCGAAGTCGTGGCGCAGCAAAGCCAGGAGATCGCCAGCGCCGTCCTGGGCATGGCGCGCACCAACATGCTGCATACTGATTTTCCCGGCCGGTTGTGCCGCGAGGGGAACATGGCCTTTCCGTTCTCGCCTTCCGATATCGAGGTCGGCCCGGTCTACCGGTTCAGCGTCTATCACGTCGCCAAGGTGCAGGACCCATGTGCGTTGTTCCCCATCGAATACGAAACGGTGTGACATGGCGCTGCTGAAGAATGTCGCGCGGGTCTGCAAGAGCAAGAACGCCGGCCCGTTCGAACTGACCATCGACGTGGTGTTTGACGACGCCGAGACCTTTCGCCGCGTGAAAGTCTCCGGGGTACTCTCCCCGGCGCTGTTCGCGCGGCTTTACAATGTGCCGGCGGAGCATGTGCTGTTCACGCCATATGACGCCGCCTTCGCCTTCAAGGCGACCCTGCCGCGCCTGGTTCCGGCCGGCGATTTTGGCGACACCGATGTCTATGGCTGCCAGCAGCACGCGCCGCTGCTGGATGTCGATCTTCCTATTTGAAAGCAGGCTGCCATGAACCGCATGATGACGTTGATCGCCTTTCTGCAGGCGCAAAATTGCTCCAACCTGCCGGGGTCCTGGCGTCATCCGTCGTCCATGACTGATTTCCTGACGCCGGAATACTATCAGCGTATTGCCCGGACACTGGAGGACGGCAAGATCCAGCTGGCCTTCTTTGACGACCGGCTGGCGCTGCCCGACTTGTACACCGGCCACCATGCGGAAGCCATCGGCGCCGGCGTGCGCGCGGTGAAGCTGGACCCGTCGACGATCCTGATGGCGATGGGCATGGCGACGCAGCGCCTTGGCCTCGGCACGACGTATTCCACCACGTATTACGAGCCGTTCCATGTCGCCCGCGTCTTCGCCACCATGGACCTGATGCTGCGCGGCCGGGTCGCGTGGAATATCGTTACATCGCTGAACAGTGCCGAGGCGCTGAATTTCGGCCACGACGCGCATATGGAGCATGACTCACGCTACGACCGGGCGGACGAGTTCATGGACGTGGTCATGGGCCACTGGAACACGTGGGAAGACGACGCGCTGATCCTGGACAAGGAAGCCAACCGCTTCGCCGACCCGGCGAAGGTTCATCGGCTGGATCATGTGGGGAAATACTTTCGTTCGCGGGGGCCGTTCAGCGTGCCGCGCTCCCCCCAGGGGCATCCGGTGCTGATCCAGGCCGGCCAGTCCGGCCGCGGGCAGGAATTTGCTGCCCGCTGGGCGGAGCTGGTGTTCGTCATTCACCACAACCTGGAAGCCGGCAAGCAGCATTACGCCAAGTTCAAGCAACTGGTGGCCGCCACCGGCCGCGACCCGGCGCAGGTGCAGGTCGCCCCCGCCTGCTACGTGATCCTCGCGGAATCGGAAGAAGCCGCCCAGGCCAAGCGCGCGGTCATCGAGGAATCGGCCAGGCCCGTCGATGCGCTGGTGCTAATCTCGGAAGTGCTGAACTACGATTTCGGCGCCAAGGGCTACGACGAGCCGTTCACCGATGAGGAACTGGCCGGGTTCTCCTGGCACGGCTTCCGGGAACGGGTGGTGCAGTTCTCGGGCAAGAAGAATCCGACCGTGCGCGATTTCGTCGAGGTCTCGGGCCGCGGCACGATCAAGGAGCACAAGGTGTTCTGCGGCACGCCGAAATCCGTTGCCGACCAGATGGAGGAATGGTTCACCGCGCCGGCCTGCGACGGCTTCGTGCTGGCGGCGACGCATATGCCGGGCGCGTATGAGGATGTGGTGCGGCTGCTGGTGCCGGAATTGCAGCGCCGCGGGCTGTTCCAGAAGGATTATCGCGGCAACACGCTGCGGGAGAATCTGGGCCTGCCGATCCCCCGCGCCACCGACTGGCACGCGATGCGGAGGGCCGCCGAGTGACGGCGTTGCGCACCCTGCTGTTCGCGCCGGGCAATCATGCCCGCCGGGTCGAAAAAGCCATGGGCCTGCCTGCCGATGGCGTGATCCTGGACCTGGAGGATGCCGTTGCCATCGCCGAGAAGGCTGCGACGCGGCCAACTGTGGTCGAGGCATATCGCAAGCCGCGCGCCGGGGAGCTGTATGTGCGCGTCAACGCCCTTTCCACCGAATGGTGCTACGGCGATCTGGTCGCGGTGGTGCGGGCAGGGCTGGACGGCATCATCCTGCCGAAGGTCGAGCATGCGCATGAAGCCCGCACTGCCGACTGGCTGCTGGGCAACCTGGAACAGGAACGCGGCCTGCCTGCCGGCGGCATCGACCTGATCCCGATCATCGAAACCGCCCTGGGCATTTCCAACCTGCATGCCATCTGCAGCGCCGGCACCCGTATCCGCCGCATCGCCTTTGGCGCCGGCGACTTCACGCTGGATATGGGCATGGTGTGGACGCGGGATGAAGCCGAGTTGCTGCCGCATCGGGCGGCCTGCGTCCTGGCCTCCCGCGCCGCCGGCTTGGAGCCGCCGCTCGATACAGTCTGGGCCGACCTGCGCGACCCCGAAGGCTTCGTCGCATCGGCTCGGCATGCCGCCGCGCTGGGGTTCCAGGGCAAGATGTGTATCCACCCGGACCAGATTGGCCCGGCAAACGCCGCCTTCACGCCGGACGATGCCGCCATCGCGCGGGCGAAGCGGATCGTGGAGGCGTTCGACAAGGCCGAGGCCGAGGGGCTGGCGTCGATCCAGCTGGACGGCCAGTTCATCGACTATCCGATTGTCCAGCGCGCCCGTCGCGTGCTGGCGCAGGGAGGGCTGTGATGTTGGACGTGCAGGCGCTGGAGGGCTGCAAGGTCCTGGACATTTCCACCTTCCTGGCCGGACCGTTCTGCGCCACGCAACTGGGCGAATTCGGCGCCGATGTCGTCAAGGTGGAACTGCCGGGCACCGGCGATGCCACCCGGCGCTTCGGCACCATGACGGAATGCGGCGATTCGCTACCCTGGCTGTCGGAGTCACGCAACAAGCGTTGCGTCACCCTGGATCTGCGCAAGCCTGAGGGCGCGGCGCTGCTAAAGCGGCTGGTCGCTGAGTCCGATGTGCTGGTGGAGAATTTCCAGCCGGGCACGATGGAGAAATGGGACCTGGGCTACGACGTGCTGAGCGCGGTGAACCCGCGGCTGATCATGGTGCGGATTTCCGGCTACGGGCAGACCGGGCCGTACAAGGACCGGCCGGGCTTTGGCCGCATCGGCAATGCGTTCGGCGGTTTGTCGTTCCTGGCCGGTTATCCCGACCGGGCGCCGGTGACGCCCGGTTCGGCGACAATTCCGGACTACATGGCTGGTCTGTACGGCGCCCTGGGTACGCTGCTGGCGTTGCAGGCCAGGGAAAAGACCGGGCGGGGGCAGGTCGTCGATATCGGGCTATATGAGCCGATCTTCCGCATCCTGGACGAACTCGCCCCGGCGTTCGCCTACAAGGGCTATGTCCGTCAGCGCATGGGGCCGGGCACGGTGAATGTCGTGCCGCACAGCCACTATCCCACCAAGGACGGCCGCTGGATCGCCATCGCCTGCACCAACGACAAGATCTTTGCCCGTCTGGCCGAGGCGATGGGGCGGCCGGACCTCGCCGCCGAGGACAGTTGGGGCAGGCTGGCGGCGCGGGAACGCGACCGCGCGCTGGTGGATGAGACGGTTGGCGCCTGGACCATGACGATGGACCGCGCGGCGCTGATGCAGCGCTGCGAGGCGGCGCAAGTGCCGTGCGGGCCAGTTTATGCCATCGATGAGATTTTCGAGGACCCGCACTACGCGGCGCGCGGCAACATCCTGCAGATGCAGGATACCCGGGTCGGCAATCTTGCCGTTCCCAACCTGGTGCCCCGCCTGTCCGAAACCCCCGGACAGGTCCGCTGGCTCGGCCCCAAACTTGGCGCCCATAACCAGGAGATCTACCAGGGACGGCTGGGCCTGAGCGACGCCGAACTGGCTGCCCTGCGGGACGCGAAGGTGATCTGACGAGGGTAGATCGGGACGCGCGGGTTGAGATGTTGGCCGGCTATTGCGTCCCCCGGCCCGCCTGCCGCCGCTCGATCTCGACGCCCAGTGACTGGATGTCGCTGAACAGGTCCAGCTTCTCCACCCGCACCTGCGCCAGCCGCACGCGCCGGTCCGACAGGCTGACGGCGGCGATCCGTTCAGCGAGCGTCTCCAGCAGCTTCGTATGACCGGTGGTGACAACCTCCCGCACCTTATTAGCCAGTTTCTCGTAGTCGACGACGCGCGGCAGCTCATCCGGCCCGACCGTGTGGCCGGCGCGGGCGGTTTCATCCTCCACCGCAAGGCACACATTGATGCGGACACGCTGGGGATTGACGTGTTCGTGCGGGTAGATGCCGACGCTGGCCAGCAGCACGAAATCGCGCAGGAAAACGTGCCGCAGAGGACCTTCGGCGTCAGCGAATGGCAAGGTGGTGATCATTCCGGGTCCGGTTCGCGGGTGCTGGGCGACCATTGCAGATGCTGGCCGCCGTCCAGGGCGATCATCTGTCCGGTCATGGCGGGCAGGGTCAGGATGGCGTGCAGCGCCCGGGCGACCTCCGCCGGGTCGGTGCCGTGGCCCAGCGGCACGGCGGCAGCCTGGCGGTCGAATTGCGTCTGGCTCTGGCGCGGGCTTGGCAGCGCGGGGCCGGGTCCGATCGCGTTGACCCGGATGCGCGGCGCCAGCGCCAGCGCCATGCTTTGGGTCAGGGCCCAAAGCGCTGCCTTGGAGACGGTGTAGGACACGAAATGCGGGGTCAGCGACCAGACCCGCTGGTCCAGCATGTTGATGATGGCGCCGTGTGCCGCGTCCGGCAGGGTCTTGGCAAACGCCTGCATCAGCACGAATGGCGCCCGCAGGTTTGGCTCCATGTGCGCGTCCCAGGAGTCACGCGTGGCGTCGTGCCATTCATCGCGATCGAACCGGCTGGCGTTGTTCACCAGGACCCCGACGGGTCCAAGCTGGCGCATCGCATCGGGGATCAACCGTTGAACCTGTGATTCGACAGCCAGATCGGCCGTCAGAATCACGGCGCGGCGGCCCAGGGCGAGGATCTGTGCGCGGGTTTCCTCGGCCGCCGGAACGCTGGTGTTGCAGTGGATGGCGATATCGAAGCCAAGTCGCGCGAGTTCCAGCGCCATGGCCCGGCCCAGCCGCTGGGCGCCTCCGGTAACCAGGGCGACCCGGGGTATGTGGTGGCTGATGTCCTGCAGCATGCCGTGCCACTAGGGCAGGCGCCCGGGATTGTAAAGTTCACGGCGATGGCAGGCTGGCAGCCCAGGGGACGAGCAAAACCCGCGCCGCGGTGCGTCTCGACGCGGCTGCTGAAACCCGGCCCGCGCCGAGCTGCCCCGGGCTGGTGCGTTATCCAAACGCACCGACTGCCCGCAGTTGCGCGATCTCGGGCTCCGACAGGCCCAGCGTCTCGGCCAGCACGGCCTCTGTGTCGGCGCCCAGGGCTGGCGCGGGCGCTTCGGCTACGCCGCCGCCGTCCGACAGCTTGAAGGGCGTGCCGATCAAGGGCTGGCCGCCGGCCGCCACGCGCATCTGGTTTGCCAGCACCTGTGGATGCGTCATCACCTGATCCACGGTTTGCACTGGTGAGCAGGCGACGCTGCGGGCTTCCAGCCGCTCGACCCAATGCGCCACCGTGTGCTGCGCGAACCGTGCCTCCAGCATCGGCACCAGTTCGTCGCGCTTGGCGACGCGCGCGGCATTGCCCTGGAACCGGGGATCGTCGGCCAGGGAAGGCCATTCCAGCGCATCGCAGAACCGCCGCCACGCGCCATCGTTGGGCGCGCCGGCCAGCACCCAGCCATCCTGGCAGCGAAACGCCTGGTACGGCACCAGTAGCCAACTGCCGGAGCCTTGTGGTTCCGGCACCACGGCGGCCTGCATCCAGGCCACGCCCATATGGCCGAGCAGCGCAACGGTGGTTTCCAGCAACGATCCGTGGACCCAGGTACCCTGGCCGGAGGCTTGCCGGGCCAGCAGGGCGGTGACGATGCCGGCGTAGAGGGACAGCCCGGTGGACATGTCGATCACCGACAGGCCGCACCGCAGCGGTGGGCCGCCGATCACGCCGGTGGTGGACATGATGCCGCCGAACGCCTGCACCATCAGATCGTAGCCGCGTTTCGATGCCAGCGGGCCCTGGGTGCCGTAGCCCGAGATCGTGGCGACCACCAGGCGCGGGTTGTCGGCGCGCAGCCGCTCGACGCTGATGCCCAGACGTTCGGCGGTATCCGGCAGGAAGCTGTGGATCAGCACATCGGCGTGCTGTGCGAGGCGCAGCAGCACATCGCGCGCCGCCGGCGTCTTCAGGTCCAGGGTCATGCCCCGCTTACCGCGGTTCACCGAGGCGAAATTGGCGCTGTACCCGGATTCGCAGACTGGCGGCCAAAGGCGGTTCTCATCGCCCTCCGGCGCTTCGATCTTGACCACGTCGGCGCCGAAATCGGCCAGCATTTGTGCGCAGTATGGTCCGGCCAGAACGCGGCTGAGATCGATGACCTGAATCCCGTGCAGCACTTTCATCGATCCGTTTCTCCCTGTTATGCAATTGATCTGGTGCACGGCCGAGCCCTGCGTGCATACAACCGAGTCCGATGGGCGGCCGGCAGACCGCCTGAGCATGACGCAAGCATCGACAAAGGAGAAGCCGCGGTGAGTGAGGCCCTGGAGCGTGCGCACGAAACCATCGAGCATCATGAGCATGGTCACGGACAGGGCGATCCCTGGGCGCGCCGGGTTGCGGTTCTGGTGTCCGCGCTGGCGGCAGCGCTGGCGATCACCGGGATTGCCGGGAATGCGGCCCAGAACGAATATCTGACGCACCATGTCGCGGTGTCGGACGACTGGTCCTTCTACCAGGCCAAAAATCTGCGGGCGACGGTCACGGACTCCGAGATGCACCTGCTTGCCAGCCTGCCGAACGCGGCGGAGCCGGCGATCCAATCCCGCATCAAGGAAGCCAAGGCGACCGCTGAACGGATGCGTGACGACCCGGTGGGCGGGAAGGGGATGAAGCAGCTTTCCCAACTGGCGCGGACCGAGGAAACGTTACGGAACGAAGCCCATCATCGTTACCATGGCTACGAGTACGCCGCGGGCGCGTTGGAAATCGCGATTGTCCTGGCGTCGGTGCCGGTGGTGACGCGGATCCGGGCGCTGACGTTGGCAGCCGCGGGAATCGGGGTGCTGGCCGGGCTCGCCGCCGGCTCCGTCGCGCTTGAT
>DAICYU010000299.1 GCA_027311485.1 Acetobacteraceae bacterium | reverse complement strand
CTTCCAGCCGGTCGATCAGCCGCGCAACGGTGATCGGCTCGACTTCCAGCAGCTCGGCCAGCTCCTTCTGGGAAATTCCGGGCTGGCGTGCGAGCCAGATCAGAATCCCCCACTGCGCGCGCGTCATGCCATGGCATCGTGCACGCTTGTCCGCGTCCACACGCACCAATCGGGCAACATCGTGCAACAGGAACAGAAGATCGCGGTGGAACTCGTGCAATAACACGTCCTCAACTTTGGCGCTGATCATAAGCGGCGTTATCATATGGATGCCAGTCCGGATGTCATGCGCTCAACGCAATGCCGCTAGGCAACATGCGGCTTACGATACGCTTTAGCTCCTTTCCCCACGCAGGATCGGCGCCGCCATGCCCGGTTGACACCGGGGTAGGATCGCACGGCACACTCGCTTCCGGTTGGGCTTGGCCCGGCCATGACGAGAGAGCGCGACTCTAGGGGACAGCATGGATCTGGTTATTCGCAACGTACGACTGGCCGACAGTCCGGAACAGCCACCGATCGATATCGGGGTGCAGGGCGGCCGGATCGCCGCCATGGCGCCCGGGCTTGGCGCCGATGCACCGGCTTATGATGCCCAGGGCAACCTGGCGTGCGGCGGCCTGATCGAAACCCACATCCATCTCGACAAGACCCGCATCATCGACCGCTGTCCGCCGGAAGATGGTCGCAACGCCAATGCTGTACCCCGCGTCGCCGCCGTCAAGCAGACCTTCACCGAGGAGGATGTCTACCGCCGCGCCAGTGCAACATTGGAAAACTGCATCAAGCATGGCACCACACGGATGCGCACCCATGTCGAACTGGATGGCGGTGTGGAAATGCGCAGCTTCAACGCACTGGAGCAGTTGCGACGCGACTACGCCTGGGCGATCGACATCGAACTCTGCGTGTTTCCTCAGGAGGGACTGACCAACAATCCCCGCTCCGACCAGTTGCTGGTCGAAGCGCTGAAGCGAGGCGCCCCGGTGATCGGCGCGGCCCCCAACTACGACCCCGACAAAAGCGGCCAGATCCGCCGCATCTTCGAACTCGCCCGCGAATACGATGTCCACATCGATATGCACCTCGACTCCGGCAACAGCCCGGCGGACATGGACATTCATCTGGTGTGCGAGCTGACGCGGAAATATGGCTTGGGCGGCCGGGTCGCGGTCGGGCACGGATGCAAATATTCGACGCTGCCGCCGCCCGACCTGACGGCGCTGGCTGCCGAAATCGCCGATGCCGGGGTCGCGGTCACCGTCCTGCCTGCAACAGACCTTTACATGATGGGCCGCGACCAGACGCACAGCGTCCGCCGCGGCGTGGCCGACGCCAACGTGCTGGTGGAAAACGGGGTCAACTGTTCCATCTCCAGCAACAACATCCTGAATCCATTCACGCCCCTGGGCGACGGCAACCTGGTGCGCATGGCGAACCTACAGGCCAATGTCTGCCAGATCGGCGAGTCCCGCCGCCTGCGCGACTGCTTCCACATGCTCACCACGCGTTCGGCCAAGCTGATGAACCTCAAGGATTACGGCATCGCCGTCGGCAATCCGGCCGACATCGTCATCATGGACGCCACGACGCCCGAGCAGGTGGTGGCCGAGATAAAGGCCCCGCTGGTCGTGTTCAAGCACGGCGCTCGCACCGTCACCCGGCCGCGGGCGGAGTTGCACCGCCTGTGAAACTCTCGGACATCGCGCAGGTCATCCGCAGCAAAAACGCCGGACCACGTCGCCTGACGCTGGACATCATGCTGGGCAGCGATGCGGACTATCAGCGCGTGGTCCAATCTCCCACCCTCGGCCGCGACCATATCGCCGGTCTGTTCCGGGTCGCGGCCGAGGACGTGATCATCATCCCCTACCCTGTCGGCCGCGCGATCAAGATCGTGCTCGCCCGGCAGGTCATGGCCGGCGATCCGGGCGATCGGGACATATACGGCGCGCAGCAGCACGCCCCCCTGCTCGGGATCGAGATACCATGAGTGCATCTGGCCGCGTCATCGCTGAGTTGCGCCGTTCGCCACGGCCAATTCGTCTGCTCGGGGCCTCGGGGCAACTGGGCTATGGCATCCCGGCACCATCCTTTCGCGCCGGGATCGAACGGAAGCCGGATCTTATCGGCTGCGACATGGGCTCGATCGACATCGGGCCGACCTACCTGGGCAAAGGGGAGATGGCGACATCCCCGCAAGCAACGCGGCGGGATCTGCGCCGCGTGCTGCAGGCGGCCCGGTCGCTGGACGTGCCGCTGGTGATCGGAACCGCCGGATCGGCCGGCGCGGCGCCGCATCTGGACGCCACTCTGGCGACGTTGCGGGAAATCGCGCAGGCGGACCGGCTGAGCTTCCGTATGGCGGTGATACGGGCAGACATCCCGCGGCCGCTACTGGCAAGCGCCGTCCAGGCCGGCAACATCGTCAGCTTCGACGGAATGCCGGCCCTGACCGAGGCGGACATCGCCGATGCCGCGCATATCGTCGGTCAGATGGGAATGGGACCGTTCCGCAAGGCACTGGAAGCCGATGTGGATGTCATTGTCGCCGGCCGAGCATGCGACACGGCGATATTTGCGTCCTTGCCGGCGGTGCTGGGGCTGCCCGTGGGCCTTGCCATGCACATGGCGAAGATCATCGAATGCGGTTCCCTGTGCTGCGTGCCGGGGGGCCGTGATCCGATCCTCGCTGAACTGGACCATGACGGCTTCGTGCTGGAAAGCATGAACCCGGAGCGACGGGCAACACCGACCTCGGTCGCAGCACACAGCCTGTATGAACAGGCTGATCCGTTCACCATGCAGGAGCCCGATGGCACGCTCGACCTGACACATGCGCGGTATGAATCGGTGGATGACCGTCGCGCCCGGGTCAGCGGGGCGGTCTGGCGCGACACGACGCAACCAACCATCAAGCTGGAAGGCGCGTGCAGGATCGGGGAGCGGGCGGTTCTGCTGTGCGGGTCAGCCGATCCGCGGTTCATCGCCCAATGCAAGGCGCTGCTGCCGAAGGTGGCCGAGCTGGTGCAAAGCCTGGTCTGCGAGGACCAGCCGGTGGACTACACGCTGACATTCCGCGTCTATGGCATTGATGGCGTGCGGATGGTGGTGCCCGAGAATGAGCCGCCGCCACAGGAAATCTTCATTATCGGCGAATGCATCGCCTCGACGCCGGAGCGCGCGGCCGAGGTTGTGCGGTCCTGCAAGCAGTTCCTGCTGCATTACGGCTACCCTGGGCGGCTATCGACCGCCGGAAACATAGCCTTTCCGTTCACCCCACCTGAGGTTTCGCTTGGGCCGGCCTATCGGTTCAATGTCTATCACCTGCTGCGGGTTGAGGACGCCGACTCGCTGTTCCCGGTGGAGATCGAGACGATGTCGAACGCCAGCGCCCCAGGCTGAAGCGCCCGGCGGCGGCATCGGGCGATGGCGTCCTACGGCGTGGGTCCGCCCGGGCCGTCGAGTTCCGCAACATCGCCGGTCAGCACATTGTCCTGCATCTGGGCCTTTGTCGTGGTCCGGTTGCTGACGAAGACGGTCCGCCGGCCGGTGTCATTACGGAACATATTGTTGCGGATGATCAGCGAAGCGGTTGGATTCGTCACACCCTCCTCGCCAATCGGGATCGCCACGCCGGGGTTGCTGCTCTGTGGCCCCTTTTCCATGACATTGCCTTCGATCAGCACGTTGCCGCCGTTCGGCACATCGATCAGGTAGCTGGACGTGCCGTCCGGGCCGTCCTCGATCCGGCTGTCCTTTACCAAGGTGTTCAGGGCGCGGGACTTGATGTGGTGGGCAATCCGGGTGCCGTAGAACAAGCTGCGCACGATCTCCAGCCGTTTGATCGGCGCGCCGGCGTAAACCCCGTGGGCACAGGCGCGGATGCAGGCGCCGTTGTCAACGAATTCACTGTCGGTGATCCGCAACACGCTATCCCGCCCACCGCCGGCGAGGATGCCGTTTTCATTGTGCAGGAACCGGCTGTGCTCGACGGTCATGTTGCGTCCCTCCGCGCGGATGCCGGCGCCGTTGCGGTCGGGCACGGTGGCATCCTGGAAGGTGATGCCCCGGATGGTGATATCGTTTCCCTGCGTAATGAATATCCCCTTTCCGGCGCAACTCTTGCCAGCCAGCACCACGCCCGGTGCCGCCGCCTCGATCCGCAGCCGGTTCGCCGTCCAGGTGGCGCAGTCGGCATACGTGCCCGGATCGATGCGCACCACGTCGCCGTCGCGCACCTGCAATGCCGCCTCGCTGGGCAGATGCAAGGCCCGGTGCGGGCCGACCCGGATGTCCCGCGCGAAGGCCGGCGACACGCAAAGGATTGCAGTCGCCGGAACTATTGCTTTAAGCCAACGCCCTATCATGGTCAGCTGTCTCGGCGAAGCACGGACGGAAAGTCAAGCGGTAGCGGCCAGCCGGCCGCCGTTGGTGGCGCATGTCTTTCCCACGTTTGCCGTCGGGGGGGCGCAGGTTCGCTTCGCCGCGATCGCCAATCATTTTGGGGCCGCCTTCCGCCACATCGTTGTGGCGCTGGATGGCAGACTGGACTGCCGGGAACGGCTGCACCCCGGCCTGGATGTCACATTCCCGGCCGTTAGCGCCACCAAGCACGCGATCCTGGCAAACGCCTGGCGCTTCCGCCGTCAGGTGCGGGCCTGGGCGCCCGATGTGCTGGTCACCTGCAACTGGGGCGCGATCGAGTTCGCACTCGCCAACATTCTTCCAGTCGCGCGGCATCTGCATGTTGTCGACGGCTTCGGGCCGGAGGAGCGCGACGGCCAGTTGCAGCGCCGCATCTGGCTTAGACGAATCGCCCTGGGCCGCAGTCCGGTGATCCTGCCGTCCCGCAACCTGGTACGCATCGCATCGCAGGTGTGGAAATTGCCGGAGCGTATGATCCGCTACGTGCCGAACGGCATCGACCTGGATCGCTTCGCCAGCGACGGCACGCGGCGCGGCGGGACCGAACCGGTGATCGGCACCGTCGCCGCGCTGCGGCCAGAAAAGAACCTGTCGCGCCTGTTGCACGCCTTCGCCCGCCTGCCCGCCGGCCGGCTGGTTATCGTGGGTGATGGTCCCGAACGGGTGGCGTTGGAAAGCCGGGCTGAATCCCTGGGAGTGCGGCACCGCGTCGAATTTGCCGGCCATCGGGCCGACACCGCGGCATGCTATGCCAGCTTCGACATCTTCGCCCTCACCTCCGACACGGAACAGATGCCGCTTTCGGTAATCGAGGCGATGGCGAGTGGCCTGCCGGTGGTTTCCACCGATGTCGGCGACGTTCGGCTGATGGTCGCGGCGGCGAATTCACGCTTCATCACGCCGCCCGATGACGCGGCCCTTGCCGGCAGCCTGGCGGCCCTGATCGCCGACCCTGCACTGCGAGCGGAACTTGGGACCGCAAACCTGGCGAAGGCACGCGCGGAGTTCGATCAGGCAGCGATGTTCGCGACATACGGCGCGTTCTGGCGCGGGGCCGGCGCCGTCTCGTGACGTCGGTTCACGTCGGTCCGGTGACGGACTTCGCCGCGTTGGGCCGTCGCTGGCGCGATCTGGAGCAGCGGTCGGCCGGATCGTTCTTTCAAAGCTGGACCTGGACCGGCTGCCTGATCGAGGAGCGTTTTGCCGATCCAGTGCTTGTTGAGGCTGTCGATGGTAACCGCACCGTTGGACTGGCCCTGTTCAACCGCCGGCGGCACTGGTCCGGGCTGACGACCT
>DAICYU010000298.1 GCA_027311485.1 Acetobacteraceae bacterium | reverse complement strand
GGCGTCACCGGCAGGTTGCCACCGTAGATCGATGAACAGCCGGTCGCGTTTGCGATCATCGCCCGGTCGCCGAACAGCTGCGACAGCAGTTTCAGGTATGGCGTCTCGCCGCAGCCGCCGCAGGCGCCCGAGAACTCGAACAGCGGTTCCAGGAACTGCACGCCGCGCACATTGGCGAAATCCACGCGGGCCCGATCGTTCACCGGCAAGGACTGGAAAAAGGCCAGGTTGCGCTTCTCGGCGTCCAGCAGCGGCGCCTTGTCGCGCAGGTTGATCGCCTTGAGCGTCGGGTCCGCCGGACTGACCGCCGGGCACGCTTCGATGCACAGGGCACAGCCGGTGCAGTCCTCGATCCAGGATTGCAGGGTGAACCGCACATCCGGGAAGCCGCGCACGTTGATCGGCGCGGATTTGAAGCCCTCCGGTGCATCCTTCAGCCGCTCGGCATCATAATATTTGGCGCGGATCACCGAATGCGGGCAGACAAAGCCGCATTGACCGCACTGGACACAAAGACCCGGCTCCCAGACCGGCACTTGTTCGGCGATATTCCGCTTTTCCCAGGCCGCCGTGCCGGAGGGAAAGGTACCATCCACCGGCATCTGACTGACCGGGATCCGGTCGCCCAGCCCCTGCATCATCGCCGCGGTGACCTGGCGGACGAACGCGGGGGCATCCGCGGGAACCAGCGGCGCGCGTTCAAAGCGGGACGTGGCTTCGGCCGGCACCGTGACCTCGAACAGGCGTGCGAGTGTGCTGTCCACCGCCCGGAAGTTCCGCTGCACCACGGCTTCACCGCGGCGGCCATAGGTCTTGCGAATCGATTGCTTGATCTGCTCGATCGCCTGATCGCGTGGCAGCACGCCGGAGATGGCGAAGAAGCAGGTTTGCAGCACCGTGTTGGTGCGGCCGCGCAAATCCGCTTCCTGCGCCACGCCGGACGCATCGATCACGAAGAACCGGAGCTTCAGATCGATCATGCGCTGTTGCATCGACCGCGGCAGATGGTCCCAGACTTCATCCGGGCCATAGGGGCTGTTCAGCAGGAAGGTCGCGCCGGGTGCGGCAAGCCGCAGCACGTCGATCCGTTCGACGAACTGGAACTGGTGGCAGGCCACGAAACCGGCGTGCTGGATCAGGTAGGGGGCATGGATCGGGCGCGGGCCGAAGCGCAGATGCGATACAGTCTGCGCGCCCGACTTATGCGAGTCATAGACAAAGTAACCCTGAGCATAGAATCCAGCATCTTCGGCAATGATCTTCACGCTGTTCTTGTTGGCGCCCACCGTGCCGTCGGCGCCCAGGCCATAGAACACCGCCTGCACGATGTCCGGCGCGTCGATGCTGAAGCTCTCATCGACATCCAGGCTGGAGTGGCTGACGTCGTCGTTGATCCCGATTGTAAAGCTGTTCTTCGGTTCGGGTTTGGCCAGTTCATCGAACGCGGCCTTGGCCATCGCCGGGCTGAAATCCTTCGACGACAGTCCATAGCGGCCACCGACGACCAGCGGCATGTGCCGGCGCCCACCGCGCGCGACGGCGGTGGCCAGCGTCGTCACCACATCCAGATACAGCGGCTCCCCCGTTGCACCCGGCTCCTTCGTCTGTTCCAGCACCGCCACCGTGCGGACGGTCTCCGGCAGCGCCGCGAGGAAGGCCGCGGCCGCGAACGGGCGGTACAAGCGGACCTGCAACACGCCGACCTTCTCACCGCGCCCCTGCAGTTCGGCAGCCGTTTCCCGCGCGGTTTCCACGCCCGAGCCCATCAGCACGATCACCCGTTCGGCATCCGCCGCACCGTAGTACTCGAACAGGCGATAGGCTCGTCCGGTCATTGCGGCGAAGCGGTCCATCGCCGCCTGCACGATGCCGGCGGTACGGGCGTAGAACGGATTGACCGTCTCCCGCGCCTGGAAGAACGTGTCCGGGTTGTGGGCCGTGCCACGAATGAATGGATGCTCGGGGTCCAGGGCGCGAGCGCGGTGGGCGCGCACCAGGTCGTCGTCGATCATCGCCCGGATCTGCGCATCGGTCAGCAGCACCAGGGTATTCAGCTCATGCGACGTGCGAAAGCCGTCGAAGAAATGCAGGAACGGCACCCGGCTGGCCAGCGTCGCGGCCTGCGCGATCAGGGCCGCGTCGTGTGCCTCCTGCACCGAAGCCGAGGACAGCAGGGCAAACCCGGTCGTTCGCACCGCCATGACGTCCGAATGGTCGCCGAAGATCGACAGCGCCTGCGTGCCGATGGCGCGGGCGGCGACGTGGAACACGGTCGCGGTCAATTCCCCGGCGATCTTGAACATGTTCGGCAGCATCAGCATCAGGCCCTGCGACGCCGTGAAGGTCGTCGTCAGCGCACCGGACTGCAGCGCGCCATGCACCGCGCCGGCGGCACCGCCTTCGCTTTGCATCTCCTGCACCACCGGCACGTTGCCCCAGATGTTCGGCAGGCCGGCGGCCGCCCATTCATCCGCCAGTTCCGCCATCGTCGAGGACGGCGTGATGGGATAGATCGCCACCACCTCATTCACCCGGTAGGCGACATGCGCGACGGCGGTGTTGCCGTCCATGGTCATGGTTGGCTGGTTCATGATTGCGTCCCCCCATCCACCGGTTCCGGGACCATGTCGATCGCGTGGCATGGGCACTGCTCGAAGCACACGGCGCAGCCGGTGCACTTGGCATAGTCGTACCGATAGCGTTTGCCGGGTCCGAGCTTGATGATCGCCGCCTCGGGGCAGGCCGCGAAGCAGTTGTCGCATTCGAAGCAGGTGCCGCAGCTCAGGCACCGCTGCGCCTCGCGCCGCGCCTCCACCTGGTTCAGGCCGGCGACAACTTCCGCAAACCCGGCCGCGCGGGTGTCGGCGGGCAGCGCCCGCTGCGGCGTCGGATCGGCGTCGCTGAACACCGGCAAGTGCAGCATGGCATAATCGACCACCGGCGGCGCCGGCGACGGGCTATACACCGCGCCACGCAGCCACGCATCGATATGCCGAGCGGCGAGCTTGCCATGGCCCACCGCGACGGTGACGGTGCGTTCGCTAGGCACCATGTCGCCGCCGGCGAAAATACCCAGGGCACCGGTCATCATATCCGGGCTGACGATGACCGTGCCGGATGGCGTGAACCCGATCCCGGGCACCGCGCGCAGAAAGCCGCTATCGGTATCCTGCCCCAGCGCCAGCACGACCGCATCCGCCTCCAGCGTCTCAACGCGGCCAGTCGGGTGAGGAACGCCGTCCGGGCCGAGTTCCATCGTCTCCACCGTCAACGACGAACCGGTGACGTCCTTGATCGTTGTCAGCCACTGGAAGCGCACGCCCTCGGCCAGCGCCTCGTCGGCCTCGAATTCATGCGCCGGCATATGGGCGCGGTCGCGCCGGTACACGATCAGCGCATCCTCGGCACCCAGGCGCTTGGCGGTGCGGGCTGCATCCATCGCGGTATTGCCGCCGCCGTAAATAACCACCCGCCGTCCCAGGCATGGCTTTTCACCCGCGCCGGCCTGCCGCAGCAGGCTGACCGCATCCAGCACGCGCGCTGCATCCCGCGCCGGGATATCGACACGATGCGAGACATGGGCGCCAATCGCCACGAACACGGCATCGAAGCCGCCGGCCTGCTTTTCAGCCAGCAGGTCCGTCACCTTGTGGTTCAGCACGATGCGCACGCCCATCGCCTCGATGCGCGCAACCTCCCGCATCAGGTCGGCGCGCGGCAGACGATAGGCGGGGATGCCGAAATGCAGCATGCCGCCCGCGACCGGACCGGCCTCATGGATTTCGACGGCATGGCCGAACCGGGTGAGATGATAGGCGGCGGACAGGCCGCTGGGGCCGGCCCCGACGACCAGAATGCGCTTCCCCGTCGGCGCTGCCGTGAGTTCAGGCATCCAGCCCTCATGAGCCGCGAGGTCCCCCAGGAAACGTTCAACGGCGTGAATGCTGACGGCAGCGTCCAGCTCGTTCCGATTGCAATGACTTTCGCATGGATGATAGCAGACGCGGCCATGCACCGCCGGCAGCGGGTTATCCCGCATCAGGACATCCCACGCCTGGCGATAGTGCCCGGCCTGCGCCAGATCGAGCCAGGCCTGAATATTCTCGCCCGCCGGGCAAGCGTGATTGCACGGTGGCGTCAGATCGACATAGACGGGGCGCCGCGTTCGCACCGGCCCGGTGCCCTTCTCGTGAGTCAGATCCGCAAGTGGCGTCATGTCATGGGGACGACGCGCCATGGCTCTCCTCCTCCCGCACCGCATCAGTCGCGGCAGCGATGTCGCTGCCGGCAACACAGCGGGCGGGGCGGCGCTTCCCGGGGATCTTGTCCGCCCGCTGCGGCGTTCGGTGCGCGACAATCCGCGCCCTGCCATGCCGGTGGCATTGACCTCGATCAACAACCGGCCCGGCGCCCTTCAGGCATGCTTCAGGCTGCTATCCGCTCCCGGTCGGCCGGCACGACCGACCGTATCGCTGCCTGGATGAGATGCCGTGACAGACGTCGTGATGCGAATCCCGCGCCGTATGCGAAACGAAGTAGCGGCCCGAAGCTGTTCGCCGCCGTGACACCGATGGTAAACAGGCCTGGAACCGAGGTTTCAAAGTAAGGCGACAGCACCGGTGTCTCATCGGCCAGGTCCACTTGGCGCATGATGGGCGGGCTGATGAACGCCAACCGGTGCATGTCCACCCTGAAACCGGTCGCGGCGATCACATGGTCTGCTTCCACCGTCCTTTGCGTTCCATCGCGCAGTGCGAATTCGACGCAGGCTCGGCCGTCCCTGATGCCTGACTGCTGCAAACGCGCGCCGGGAAGGACGGCGACGTTCCGCTCCACCTCCGCCCGTGACGTCCAGCCGGGCGCGGGGCCGAGATGCTTCCGCACCACCAGATGACGAAAATCACGCGGCATCCGGTAGAACACCATCGGCGCCATGACGCAGGCAAGGGAGCGCCATCCCGTGCCCAGGCCGCTTTCCGGCGCCTGAATCCGCTCCAGCAGGCTGCGGCGGCTGGGCGGTCCACAGAACGCGATGCGATCCTGCCGCGTGGCGACCGTGACACGCGCCCCGCTGGCGCTCATCAGCGCTGCCATCTCCACGCCCGACGCGCCACCACCGACCACCAGCACATCCTTGCCGACGAACTGGTCCAGATGCCGATGCTGCGTGCTGTGCGAGCACAGGGCGCCCGCGATCGGATCGAGTTCGGCGGGTGTGAACCGGAAGCTGCCGATCCCGGTCGCGATGACCACACGCGCGGCCTGCACGCACGCACCATCCGCCAGGCGAAGGACGAAATCATGGCCGTCCCGCTGCAGCAGCGACACCGGCCGCTCATCCAGCATCGGGACGAAACGGCGCTGGAACGCCACCCCATAGTCACAGAACGTCTGCAGCGGGATCGGCATCCCGGAGTCCTGGTATCGCAGGCCACGTTCCAGGCAGTAGTCCTTCAGCGTCAGCTTGCCGTCGGGATGCCATAGGTTTGACGCGAAGCCCTCGGATTTCAGCACCATGCCTTCCGGCATGCTGGTGCGCCAGAATTGCATGGGCGAGCCGAGGACACGGACATCGACATTGCGGGCGGTCAGATGCGCCGCGAGTGACAGTCCATAGGGACCCGCGCCAATGATGGCGACGTCGGTGGTCATGGTCATAGGGTGCCCTTCGTGCGTTGATCGGGATACAGGACGTGGATCGGACCTGGTGTCCTGCCCCTGAAGTTCGTCG
>DAICYU010000297.1 GCA_027311485.1 Acetobacteraceae bacterium | reverse complement strand
GCCAGGGCCAGGCGCCGATCGCCAGATGGATCGACGTGCCGGTCGCCGACACGGCAAGCTGCTCCGACCCGCGCCAAGCGATCGGACGCACGTAGCCGTCCGTCAGACCGTTGGCGCGCAGCACCTCGTTGCTGGCCGCATCGATCTGTTCCGCCGACCATGGAATCTCGAAGCTCAGGATGCGGCCCGAGTTGATCAGGCGCTGCGTATGGTCGCGCAAGCGGAAGATGTTGCCGGCATAGGCACGCTCGCCCTCGAAGACGGCACTGGCATAGTGCAGGCCATGCGATAAAACATGCAGCTTGGCATCGCGCCACGGCACCAGGGAACCGTCCAGCCAAAGCCAACCGTCTCGGTCATCGAAAGGAAGCAGCGCCATGGTCGTTCTCTCCGTCATTTTCTTGCGCCTGTCGGCATGAAGCTAAAACATGCTTCCAAGTAAGTCAATATTGCTGACCTATTTCGCGATCGAATGACCGGCATGCTCAAAGCCAAACCCCGCGGCGACCGATTCGTCCCGCCGCCCAAATTGCCCCCGCCGACGCCGGTCGTCGACCTTAGCCCGGCCGAGATGCGTCTGGCGCAGGATCTGCTGTTCTTCGGCTACCGGGAGTTTACCAGCGTCGCCGATAAGGTGCTGGAGGAACTCGGACTGGGTCGCGCGCATCACCGGGCGCTGCACTTCATAGGCCGCAATCCAGGCATCACGGTGTCGGACCTGCTGGCCATTCTGCGCATCACCAAGCAATCGTTGGCCCGTGTACTGAACGCGCTGATCGATCAAGGATACGTCGCCCAGGCACCAGGCTTCGAGGATCGGCGGCTGCGGCTGCTGACGCTGACCGACGCCGGCCAGGCCCTGGAGCAAAGGCTGTTCGACGCGCAGCGCGACAAGCTGGTGCAGGCGTGGTGCGAAGCCGGTCCGCAGGCGGTGGAAGGCTTTCAGACGGTGATGCGCGCGCTGATGGACAGGGGCGCCCGCGCCTATATCGACGGCACCGGCCCAGCCGAGGATGCCTGACGCATGGCGGATGAGTGCCATATCCTGGTTGTTGAGGACGATCCCAGGCTACGGGAGCGGCTGGCGCGTTACCTGACCACCGAGGGGTTCCGTGTCACCGCCGCCGGTGACGCGGCCGAGGCACGCTCCCGCCTACGCTCCATCAACCCGGACCTGATGGTCCTGGACGTCATGATGCCGGGCGAAAGCGGACTGGAACTGACCCAGTCGCTGCGCGTGGAACTGAATCATGACATGCCGATCCTGCTGCTGACCGCCCGCGGCGCGCCGGAAGATCGCATCGCCGGGTTTGAGGCGGGGGCCGATGACTACCTGGGCAAGCCATTTGAGCCGCGGGAGCTGGTGTTGCGCATCCGCGCCCTGCTGCGGCGCGCCCCGCCACTGGCGCAGTCCGGCGCACCAGCCGCACCGGTCCGGATCGGACCGGCCGAATTCGACGTGGAGCGCGGCGAACTGCGTGACGCGAACGGCCCGATCCGGCTGACCGGCGGAGAAGCTGCGTTGCTGACCGCGCTCGCCCGCAAACCCAATGAGGTGCTGTCACGCGAAGACATCGCCGAAGCGCTGGGTATGGACGATTCGGGCGAACGGGCGATCGACGTCCAGGTGGTTCGGCTCCGCCGCAAGATCGAGGCCGACCCGCGCGAGCCGCGGTTCCTGCACACTGTGCGCGGACGCGGTTATGTCCTGAAACCGGGCGTCTGACATGCGGACCCGAATCCGCCTGCCTTACGGACATGCCATTAAACGCTTCATGCCGCGGACGCTGTTGGGCCGGACCCTGCTGATCATGCTGGTGCCGCTCGTCGTGGTGCAGGCGGTTGCCCTGCAACTGTTCTACGGCAGCCACCTGAGCCTGGTGTCGCGCCGGCTGTCGGCGGCGATTGCCGGTGAAATCGCCTATACCATGGAACTGACGCGGCAGTTTCCCGAGTCCAAGGATCGTGACTGGATCCTCGAGATGGCCCGCCGCCAGTTCATGCTGGGCATTAGGCTGGAGCGCGGGGCAGTACTGAAAACCCGCAAATGGACCAACATCCTGGGTCCGATGGACGACGACCTGGCCCAGGCGCTGCAACAGAAGTTCAACGTGCCGTTCACGATGGATTGGACGTCCAGCCCGACCACCGTGATGATCCGGCTACAACTTCCGGACGGCGTGCTGGACGTCGAAGCGCCGCGCAAGCGCCTGGCGACTGGCACGGTGTTCCTATTCGTCGGTTGGGTCGTCGGGTCGGCGCTGCTGCTGTTCGTCATAGCGGCGCTGTTCATGCGCAACCAGGTGCGCGCGATACGCCGTCTGGCCCGTTCGGCCGAGGCGTTCGGCATGGGCCGGGACGTGCCGCCCATCCGCCCCGAAGGCGCCGCCGAAGTGCGGCAGGCGGCCGTTGCATTCAACCGCATGCAGGAGCGAATCCGCCGTTTCCTGGCGCAGCGAACCGAAATGCTGGCCGGCGTGTCTCATGACCTGCGGACACCACTGACCCGGCTGCGGCTGGCGCTGGCGATGCTGCCGCGAACCGACGAACTGAGCGCCGACGTCGCGGAGATGACGGCCGACGTCGAGGAAATGGACCGCATGATCGGCGGCTACCTGGCATTTGCCCGCGGCGAGGCGACAGAGCAGGCCCAGCAGGTGGATTTGAAGACCATTCTGGACGACGTGGCGGCGGGTGCGCGGCGAACCGGGACGGTGCTGAACCTGGACGTCCCGGCCGACCTGAACCTGAAGCTGCGCGCCGACGCGATTAAGCGCGCCATCACCAATCTGGTCGATAACGCCAGGCGGCACGCGACCCATGTGGCGCTGGCAGCTGCGGCGCAAGGACGTTCGGTCCTGGTCACGGTGGATGATGACGGGCCGGGTATCCCTGCCGATCGGCGGGAAAGCGTGTTCCGCCCGTTTGAAAGTGGATTATCGGGCGGCACCGGCCTTGGATTGACGATCGCGCGGGATATCATCCGGGCGCACGGCGGCGAAATCGTGCTGGAAGACAGCCCGCTGGGCGGGCTACGGGCCCGCATCCGCCTGCCGATCTGAACAGAATATCCTGCTGCCGGATCAGGTGCCCCGTGCTGTGCCCGACCGGGAGTCACGCGGCAACTGCGCCGGTGCCCAACGGCGCGGCCCCGATTGGGCAATGCCCAAAAGACCGAGCTGGCGCCGCATCTCCTCCTCCCGCAGCGGGAAGCCGCCATCCAGACCGCTGCGGATAATCGCGTCGGGCGGCAGTCGGGCCAAAGCCGCCTGAACCACGACGGCCGTTTGCATCGACATACCGGCCTTCCAGGCCAGCGCCACGACGGCGCGGGCGTTGCGCGCGGCAAACGACTGCTCCGCAATACTGACCGGCACATCGGCCCGGACCGCGAACATGGCGGTGGCCAGCACCAGCGCGTGGTCCCGCATCGCAGTTAATATCGCCATGTCATCCAGGCGGCCTGCATCCCGCATCGCCCGGGCATGAGCCAGCGCAGCCGGCGGACGCATGTCGGACGGCGGCTGGGCGGTCAGTGTATCCAGTGTCCGCCGGACGTGGCGGCTTACCTGCGGATCCAGATCGACCCGGGCCGCCAGCGTCTCCAGCAGGCTGCCTGTGACGATATCGGCCAGCAGGCGCTGCGCCCGGATGGGCAACTTCGGGCGCCGGACCAGGGGTTCGCGCCACGATGCCTGCTCCTCCGACTGGGCCGCAAGCGCATCAAGGGTAGCTTCGCGGATCTGCGCCGAATGGTTGGACAACAATGCCTGAAGCGCCGCCGCATCGGCGCTTTCGACCACGGCGTCAGACACCGCCTCCTCGATACCAGCCCGCTGGGCGACTGCCGCGACCGTACCCGGCCCCGGAGCCGAGGCGATCAGCATGATCAGATCCTCCGTGGTCAGCATCGGTGAGAACCGGATCACCGGGTCCGAAACCATCACCTCCGGATCATGCGCAAGGCGCAGGACGATTTCGCGGGGACCATCCGGCATGTCGCGAACTGCCTCGGCCACGCTGGCCCTGACCCGCAGCGCCGCCTGCGCGACGAGAGCCGTCAGCGCGGCAACCGCTTCCTCCTGCACCGTGCCCCGCGCCGTGTCGGTCAATCCAGGTGCCAGGCAGGCGATCTGCCGGCTTAGGATCTGGCGAACCCGTTCATCCTCATCGGCGGCAACCATGGCGCTGGCCGGGCCCGCCAAGCCGGTGGCACCGGACCCCGGGCGGTTTTGTGCCGTGGCATCCTGGCCCATGGTCAGTCACCCTCCCGCAGGGACACGCGCCAGTGCCCGCGTCCGCCGCGCTTGACTTCGTACATCGCTGAATCCGCCCGCCGCATCAGTTCCTCGACCGGCTCCCGGCTGCCGGCGTTGCGCGTGGCGATGCCGATGGACAGACCGATCCCGGCCACGACCTCCGGCAACAGCGCCTGAAGTTCATCCGGTACTGTCGTGCACAGCAGATCGGCTCGTTCAGCCGCCGTCATGTGGTCAACGCCGCTAAGCCAAACAGCAAACTCATCACCGCCGAGCCGGGCGATCAGGTCGTTGGGCCGGACGAGCTTGCGCAGGCGGTCGGCGATATGCGTCAGGATCTTGTCGCCCATGGCGTGGCCCAACCGGTCATTGACCGATTTAAATCCATCGAGGTCGATGAAGATCATGGTACCGGGCGCCTTCTCGCGATCCAGACGCCCGATATGGCGGCGCAGCTCATCGAGGAAGGCGCGCCGATTGAGTAGTTCGGTCAACGGATCGGTGCGGGCCTGGATGGCCATTTCCTGCTGCACCGCCTCATACTCCAGGACGATACGGATGATGCCTATGGCTGCCCCGGCCAGTTGACCGTCGTCCTGGCTCCAGATCCGGTCCTCGGCGGGACGCCAGATGACCAGGCCGGCGTTGACGCCAAACCGGGCTGGACAAACCAGGGTGAGAACCTGCCGGCCGTCCGGATTTTGCACCGGCTCGCTTTGCCCACGCCGCAGCATCATACGGGCGGCGGTTTCCAGGACCGCCGAAGCGCCGGGGCCGCATTCATGCAGGATCTCGGTCGGGCCGCCGGCCGGTAAAGCGCCGATCACGGCTGCACCTTGGGCATGCAGCGCGTGGATCAATGACCAGAGCGCCGCGTCCATCATGCCATCGATACTGGTTTCGCGGCTGATGCGGACCAGGATCTGATCAAGCACCTCGCCCCGGCGCAGGCGTCCGGCGACGTGCGGTTCCTGGAAATCGGCGTCGGATATGTCGATGCCAATCCCGCGGGCGCCGACACGCTGACCGGCGACATCGTGCAGCGGCGCAGCCGATATGGCCATGAGCACCTGCGAGCCGTCGGCGCAGCGCAGCCACGTCCGATGCCGCCTGATGTCTACCGACGGGCAGAAGGGGTTCCGCACAGGATCGATGCGCCCTGGATCAAGTAGCAGGTCGGAGGACTGTCCGAGAAGCGAGCCGCGCGGCCAGCCGAGGGCCGCATCGGGCATGACGAACACGAAGCGGCCCTGAACGTCGGTTTCAAATGCCAGGTCGGCGGCAAGCCCGACCAGATGCCGCCAGCGCTGGCGGCTTTCCATCAAGGCATCACGGATCGCCTCGTGCGTCGTTGGCTCCGATGGGGCAGCAAGAGCAGAGTTGATGGTGACGTTCGACATCGGCGCGTCCGGGATGGGGCGCCGGCATCAAAGCCACGAAAAGGTTAACGAAAAGTTGCCAAAATGGGCGTCTC
>DAICYU010000296.1 GCA_027311485.1 Acetobacteraceae bacterium | reverse complement strand
CCGGCCCCTGCCAAGGACGTCGCCCCACCGGCGCCGCCGGTGACCGAACCGCCGAAGAATCAGCCGACCGAGACACCGCCGCCGCCGCCGCCCCCTCCGCCGCCGCCACCCCAGCCGCAGGTGGAGCCGACACCGCCGACGCCGACACCGCCGCAGCCAACGCCGCCGGCCCCCACGCCGCCGACGCCACCGCCGCCCGTGGCGCCACCACCGCCCGAGCCGACTCCTGCGCCGGACGTGATCCCACCGCCGCCGGCCCCGCCGCCGCCGCCCACGCCGCCGCAGCAGCAGACGGCCAAGGCCGAGCAGCCGCCGCTGCCGTTGCCACCACCGGTGGTGCCACCGCCGCCGGCACCGCCCAGCAAGACATCGCAGCCGAATGTGACGAAGAATGCCGCGCCGGACAGCACCGCCATGGAGAACACGCTTGAAAAACTGCGCCAGCAGCTTGCCCAGAGCCAGCCGCCCAAGGCGCGCGCGAACCCCCGATCGGGGGGCGCCGGCGGCGGCAACCCCGCGGGCAACGACACAGCAGCCCTGAACGCCGAACAGCGCGGCGCGATCGGCGACCATGTGCGGGAGTGCTGGACCAAGGATGCCGGTGCGCTGAATATCGACAAGCAGCGTGTCATGCTGACAGTGACGACGGACGCAACCGGTGTGGCCCGCAAGGCCGTGGTGGCCGGCGATGATATCGGCAGGCTCGGCGACCCCAGGTTCCGCGCCTTTGCCGAACGGGCGATCCGCGCCATCATGGACCCGCGCTGCGCCAACCTGCCGCTGCCGCATAACGTTCTAGGCAAAGTGAACGTCCTGACGTTCCGCTTCAGCCCCTAGAGCATGATCGCGTGAGGCTGAAAGCCAGAAAGCGTGAATCATGCGATCAAACAATGACTTCTAGATCATGATCAGGTCAACCTGACCCGATCATGATCTAGGGGCGGGTTAAACAGTTAAATGGCCCTCGGTCACGGGCGCGCCATCATCAGGGGCGTAGGATTCCCAGAACGGCTGAGTAGCCCATTCACGACATAAGGCCTTGGAGATAACGGTATGATCTACATTCCGAACCCCGCACTCCGCCGCCGCTCTTTGATGGCTGGTGCCGCCGGCCTGGTGGCTGCGGCGCGGACCCCCGTCATGGCGCAGTCAACGGGTGGCGACAGCGGCCAGTCGGCGGTGATCGACGTCAATCGTGCCCGCGCCGCGCCGATACCGATTGCGGTGCCCAGCCTGGGCGGCGCGGATGGCGCCTCGGCCCAGCTTGGCGGCCAGATCGCCCAGGTCATCAGCAACGACCTGGCCAGCAGCGGATTGTTCCGCCTGATCGACAAGGCTGCCTTCATCCAGGCCAGCGCGGCGCCCGCCGCCACACCCAACTTCCAGAACTGGAAGGTGACCGGCGCCCAGGCGCTGGTGACTGGTAATGTGCAGGTGCTGGGCGGCGGGCAGGTACGGGTTGAGTTCCGCCTGTGGGATATCCTGCCGCAGACGCAGATCCAGGGCACCGCGTACACCACCACGCAGGCCAACTGGCGTCGCATCGCCCACATCATGGCCGACGTAATCTATGAGCGTCTGCTGGGCGAGAAAGGCTATTTCGATACGCGTGTGGTTTACATTTCGGCCACCGGTCCGCGCGGCCGCCGTACCAAGCGGCTGGCGATCATGGATCAGGACAGTGAGAACAACCGGCTGCTGACCGATGGCGCCTGGCTGGTGCTGACGCCGCGCTTCCACCCGACGCGCGATGAGATCGCCTTCATGAGCTATGCCAACAACCGGCCGCGGGTTTACCTGTTCAACCTGACCTCTGGCCGCCAGTCCTTGCTGGGGGATTTTCCTGGCATGACCTTCGCGCCGCGCTTTTCGCCCGACGGGAACAGCGTGATCATGGCGGTTTCGGACGGACCGGGCTCGGACATTGTTACCATGGAGCTTGGCAGCCGGACTCCACGGCGCCTGACCAACTCGGGCTCGATCGATGTCAGCCCGTGCTACAGCCCGGATGGTTCCCAGATCGCCTTTGCCTCCGATCGCGGCGGCGACCAGCAGATTTATATCATGGGCGCTGGCGGCGGCGGGGCGAAGCGGATCAGCTTCGGCAACGGGCGTTATGCCACGCCGGTCTGGTCGCCGCGCGGCGACCTGATTGCCTTTACTCGCTACGCGGGCGATACGTCGGACTTCAATATCGGGGTCATGCACCCGGATGGCTCCGGCGAACGCATCCTGGCCCAGGGCTGGGACGTGGAAGGCCCGACCTTCGCGCCGAATGGCCGTGTGCTGATGTTCTTCAAGGAAACCCGCGCGCGCGATGCCCGCGGCTCGGGATTTTCATCCCGGATTTCCTCAGTCGACATTACCGGCTTCAATGAGCGGCCAGTACCGACGCCGACTGACGCATCCGATCCGGCATGGTCACCGCTCGGTACTTGATCGAGATTTGTGATAATTAATGGAAAACACTGTGTTGCCACCGCAACACCCCTCTCATGTCTCTGAAAAAGGGTTACGGGAACTTGACCGCCCTTGGCTGGGCACGTTAATCGCTCACGCGGTCGGAACGGATTACCGTTTCGGCTGCGCGGGCGAAACCCGTGGCACGGATTGCACCCCATCCAGGGACGAAGAGATTATGAAGATCAAACACCTCGGCGCTGTCGCCGCCGTCGCCCTGCTGGCGGCGTGCTCTAACCAGGCCGCGACGACCAGCACCGCCGGCACTGCGGCAACCGCCAGCAGCATCGTGCCGGGCAGCCAGGAAGACCTGGTCGCCAATGTCGGAGACCGCGTGTTCTTCGACTTCAATAAGTCCGGCCTGCGCGCCGACGCGAAGGGCACACTGGATAAGCAGGCCACCTGGCTCGCCAAGTATGCCAGCGTGAACGTTCAGATCGCCGGCAACTGCGATGAGCGTGGCACGGAAGAATACAACCTCGCCCTGGGCCAGCGCCGTGCGAACGCCGCCGCGTCCTACCTGAAGGCGAAGGGCGTTGCCGCCGCGCGCATGAGCACGATCAGCTACGGCAAGGATCGTCCGACGGCGCAGGGCTCCACCGAGGAAGCGTGGGCGCAGAACCGCAACGCCATCACCTCTGTGAAGTAAGTTTCGGCCTTCGGGCCGAGCGACATTCAGCCGGCAATCGGGGCGTTAGCCGTCCGGGTTGCCGGCTTTTTGTTGCGATCATCGCATCGCAACACGGCACTGCTCCGAACCCTGACCGCCCGGGATCGTCGGGAACCCCGACGTGACTGCCCACCGGGGGACTTGAACCCCCACGCCGTTACCGGCTGCGGATTTTAAGTCCGCTGCGTCTACCATTCCGCCAGGCGGGCAGACCTCTTTTCTACGGACACCTGCGCTGACAGGCTAGATGTTTCCATGGCCTTTCAACACCGATCTGTGGGCGGGCCGGCACCTATGCTGCGTCGTCCATTAAGATGCCGGCTGCGGTTGCCACCGAGCCTGCAAGCGCGGGCTTCGCTCACCTTGGCTCGCAGGTGCAACAGGCTGGCGGAAAAGCCCGCTATGGCCGGGTGTCTATCCAAAGGCACCGACCTCGTGCGTCACCGCGGTGGCGATTTCGCGCACCAGACCGAACAGCCGGCGGATGGGTGCGAAGATTTCCTCGTGTTCCCGCAAGTAGGCCGTGGTCCGCCGCGTCGACGCGGGCTCGCCATAGTCGCAATCCGCGGACGGGTCTGTGGCGGAGGGAAAAATCTCCGCCAGCATGTTCAGTGACGCCTCGATATCAAGACGCAGGATCGCAGCTTCCAGCGCCAGCCTGGTAACACCGTGCCGTGGCGAAAAATCTGGAATCTCCGTCGCCAGCAGCCAGATGCGGTGGATCAGCGCCAACCGGAGTGCATGCAGCAGGATTTCGCGGTTCGCCATATGCGGCACGTCCGGCCAGGCGGCCCGCAGTGCCAGATGGTCGGCTGAAATCCGCCGGAACATCGACTGCGCCGCAGCCCAGATATCCAACCGTTCCAAGGCTCGCGCCACCGCTACCAGCGCTTCGCGCCGGCCTGGTCGACGGGTATGTGCGGCGCGGTCCAACCAGGTGCCAGGATCCAGGGTGGCGATCACGGCCCGCAGCACCTCGATGTCCGAATGCGCCAGTGCGTGGCTCACCAGGTCCATTGCGCGCTGGAAACGGCGGCTGGTCTGCCGCAATTCGGCGAACGTCTCCGGATGCCTGGCCGCGGCGGCTCCTATCCCCTGCAGCGTATTCGCACACCAGCCGAGTTGCTGGAGGATTGCATTGTTCGGGATTGCACGCAGTTCCCGCGGATGGCGGATGCGGGCGGCCCCGCCCATGCCATCGGATTGGCGAGCCGCGGGGCGCGAGCCGGTGCGGTCCAGCAGTGACGGACCGAAGGCGCCTAACAAGGCGGCATATCCGGCATCCTCCACCAGCCCTCCCATGGCGGACCGGATCGTAGCAAAGAAATCAGCTGCGAAATCGGGCACGGCGTAGACCGGATCTTCGGTCGAGCCCACCGCCGGATGATAGGTCTGTTCGGCGATGCGGGTGATCGTGGCCAGTGCCAGTTCCGGCGTGCCGAACAGCAAATAGCCATCACCGCCCTGGAACGCGGCTTCCTCCCGCACCTTCAGCCCCGCATGGCTCAATGCCTGCCGCGACGCCGTCGGCGACAGATATTTGAGCCGATCGGCCAATGAACCCGGATGCGCGCCACGGCCGATGCTTTCGCCGTGGGTGTCGAACAGGATGACCTCAACGCCGGTGACACCGTGATGCTCCAGTGTCTGAGCGATCTTCAGCCGCAGCCGCTCGATCAGGTAGCTGGCGGCAAGTTGCCCGACGTATCGGCCCGAGTCGGAGTAGCCGAACTGCAATGCCAGCTTGCCGGTCTTACGCAGGTAATCACGATAGTGGGGGCTGCGAAGTGCCTCTTCCAGCACGGAGGCGCCCTGCCCCAGTGCGTCGGCGGTCTCGAAAAGCGGACTGATCTCAATGTGGTTCTCGATCCCGAACAGACGGGCAAGCCACAGGGCCACGAGCAACGTATAGCCGGTTTCGGTTTCGGCAATCAGAAAGCGCACCGGCACCGATCCGTCCACGTGCTTGACGATCTGCGCCACCGTCATCATCAGCCGAGCGGCGGAAGCCTGTTCGGCGATGAGGGCACCGAAGTCGACGGGTTCCGGCGTGACCGTGTCGAGTGCGGCGTTGATGGCTGCGAACAGCGCCCGTCGGCGGGACGGGTCCTCGGGCGGGTCGGCGATCCCCAGCCGCTGCCGTACGACGTTATGGATCTGCGCCGCGTTCAGCCTGGTGTGGGTGTGCGCCAGGGCCATGCCATGCGAGCTCAACCCGGCTCGTGCGACCGCCAATGCCAGCTTCGCGTGGTCATCGGCCCTGGCAATGGCATCCTTGAACAATGGTAGCACCGCGGCGGGCGAGGTCAGGGCGATCTCCCGCCCCTCCACCAGTGCACGCGCGAACGCCGCTACCTTCGGCGGGTCCGGCTGGTCGGGGCATAGCGTGATCTGGCGGTCCACGACATCGCGCGCCTCGGCCAGCCGTTCGGCAAGGGCGCCGGCGGTGGACAGCATGGAAACCTGAGCGTGTAGCCGGACAAGCTGCAGGCGCTTCATCTCCAGCCGCAGGCGCAGGGTATCCCACCAGCCAATATCGGTTCGCCCATCCGTGTCGTAGCCAACCCAGCTGGAAAGAATGACCGGTTTGGGTGTCAATTCGGT
>DAICYU010000295.1:5510-5767 GCA_027311485.1 Acetobacteraceae bacterium | reverse complement strand
CGAGGAACCGGCAGGCGAGAAGAAGCGGGGCTGGTGGCGGCGGTAGTACGCCGCGCCGCCTGTACGAATCCAGGGTGCGATCGCCCAAGGCCGAATAGCCCGGCCGTGCGAATCGCACTCTGGATCGAACCACCAGGGCCCGATCGTCACTTCGCCGCTTTCAACGCGCAGCGCGATGCGTGCAGGCCTTAGCGGGTGATCGGCGGAGCTTGCCGTAGCCCATCACCCGCTAACCAGCCCGCCCGAACCGCAATCCA
>DAICYU010000295.1:0-5500 GCA_027311485.1 Acetobacteraceae bacterium | reverse complement strand
TCAGCCTCTGGCAACTGTTCAGCCTCTGGCGACCGTTCAGCCTCTGGCGACCGTTCAGCCTCTGGCGACCGTTCAGCTTCTGGCGACCGCGTTCGGGCCGGCCGACCGCGCGTTCCCGACATAATCATGCAGCGCCTGCACCAGCCGAGCGATCGGCTGCGCCCAGGCACCGGCGCGGGGCTGGCGGAAAAGCCGCATTGTCGGATACCAGGGCGTGTCCTCCCGCCGTGTCAGCCAACGCCAGTCCGCCGGCTCATAAATCAGCGTCCAGGCCGGAACCCCCATAGCGCCGGCCAGATGCGCCACCGCGCTGTCAACCGAGATCACCAGGTCCAGATTCGCGATCGCCGCAGCCGTTTCACCGAAATCGGTCAGCAGCGGCGACAGGTCCGACAAACCCAGGGCCTGAAACGTTGCCCGGTCCGCCGCCGGGATCACCGTCTGCAGGGGCATCAGCCGCACCCCCGGCACCGCCGCCAGCGCCCGCAATGCCTCCAGCGGCAGGGACCGCCGCCAGTCGGCGGTATTGTCGGCATTGCCGGCCCAGGCCAGCCCGACCCGCACCCCATCGCTGCCGATGCGCCGGTCCAGTTCCGCCCGCCAGAACGCCCGCCGCTGCGGATTTGCCGTCAGGTACGGGATAGGCGTCGGGATCGTCGCCAGCTCGGTGCCGAACACATAGGGCAGGCTGGCCAGCCAGCAGAACGCCGCGTGTTCGCCGGCCTGCCGTAGATCGGTCACGCACCGCTGCACCCCGGACACACGCGACAGCAACGGGATCTGCGGCGGCCGGCAAACCAGGGTCAGGCCGCCACAACGCGCCGCCGCCATCGGGATATAGCGCGCGAACTGGAAGGAATCCCCGTAGCCCTGATCGGCCGATACCACCAACCGCCGGCCGGGCAGAGGCATGCCGTTCCAGTACGGCCGGATCGGCTTCGGCAGCGCGGCGATGAATGGCCTGGAGCGGAACCGCCACTCATATTCCGCCCAGCCGGCGCGGAAATTGCCGGATGCCAGCAACGCATGCGCCAGCGAGAGATGCGATTCCGGATGCTCCGGGTCGCAGGCCAGCGCGTCGAGCACCGCTTCATAGCCCTGATCGTATTCGCCACGGTCGAAGTGGATCTGCGACAACCCGTTGCGGAACTGGGCGTTCTTCGAGTCCAGCCGCACCGCCTCCCGCGCTGCGGCCAGCGATTCGTCCAGCCGGAAACTGTAACGCAGCACCTGGCGCAGCTCGAAATGCCAGTGCGGCACCTCCGGCCGCTTGGCGATGGCCGTCCGCAACAGCGTCTCGGCCTCGGCCAGCCGGCGCATCCGCGCGACGATGAAGCCCAGCAGCGCGGTTGCCTCGGGAAGCCCCGGTGACTCCGCCAGAACCGCCAGACACCCCGCCTCGGCCTCCGCCGCTCGGCCGGCATTGACCAGGCGCTGCGCTTCCTCCAGCCGCGGCATGAAGCGATCCGCCGACACCACACTCTCTCCCGTTCGAACGCCGTGTCTGTTGGCGTATCACACCGATCCAGATCAAGGCCCGCGCATTGTGGGCGGGCTTGCGGTGCGGGCTGCCCCGGCGTGTCCCAGCAACCATGCGTAAGCCCTGTTGACGCCCCGCCCCGGTTGCTGCAACGAAGCCGCGTGTACTACCGGCAGAAACATCTCCTGGCGATCGAAGGGCTGGAACCGCCCGCGATCGCGCAATTGCTCGACCTCGCTGAGAGCTACGTGCTGCTCAATCGCTCCGGCAAGACCCAGCGAGATCTGCTGCGGGGGCGCACGCTGATCAACCTGTTCTTCGAGGACAGCACCCGCACCCGCACCAGCTTCGAACTGGCCGGCAAGCGGCTGGGCGCTGACGTGATCAACATGTCGGTCTCCACCTCCTCGGTGAACAAGGGGGAGACGCTGATCGACACCGCCGCGACGCTGAACGCCATGCACTGCGACCTGCTGGTGGTGCGGCACGACCAGTCCGGCGCGCCGAACCTGCTGGCCAAGATCGTCGACGCGGCGGTGATCAATGCCGGCGACGGCACGCATGAGCATCCGACGCAGGCGCTGCTGGACGCCCTGACGATCAAGCGCCGCAAGGGCCGCATCGCCGGACTGACGGTCGCCATTTGCGGTGACATCGCCCATTCCCGCGTCGCCCGCTCCAATATCCACCTGTTGACCACCATGGGCAGCCAGGTCCGCGTCGTCGGACCACCCACCCTGATCCCGGCGCAAATCGCCGATCTGGGCGTTACCGTCTTCCACGACATGGAAGCCGGCCTGAAGGACGCCGACGTGGTGATGATGCTGCGTTTGCAGCGGGAACGGATGTCGCGCGGCCAGGTGCCCAGTGCCCGCGAGTATTTCCGCTTCTACGGCCTCGACCGGGACAAGCTGCTGCACGCAAGGCCCGACGCGATGGTGATGCATCCCGGCCCGATGAACCGTGGCGTCGAAATCGACAGTGAGGTCGCCGACGACCCGGTGCGCAGCGTGATCAAGGAACAGGTCGAAATGGGTGTCGCCGTGCGCATGGCGGTGCTGGACATTCTATCGCGGGGCGATCGCCGCAATGACGCCTGATACGCTGTTTTCCCGCGTCCGCGTGCTGGGCGACGGGGTCGATGTCATGGGCGAACTGCTGGTCCGTGACGGCCTGATCGCCGATTTTGGTCCCAGCCTGGGCCGCCCCGACGACGTCACGGTGATCGAGGCAGAGGACGCGATCCTGTGCCCCGGCCTCGTCGATATGCGCGCCGCCCTTGGCGAGCCCGGCTTCGAGTATCGCGAAACCATTGCCTCCGCTGCGGTCGCCGCGGCCGCCGGCGGCATTACCACCCTCGCCGCCCTGCCCGACACGCAGCCGGCGATCGACGATCCCGCGCTGGTGCAGTTGCTGCGCGGCAAGGGCGAGGCATCCGGCAGCCTGACCATCCTGCCCTACGGCGCCGTCACCCGCGGCTGTCGCGGCGACGAACTGGCGGAGCTCGGCCTGCTGCGCGAAGCCGGCGCCATCGCCTTCACCGACGGCACCCGTGCCATCGGGCCATCCCGGATGATGCGCCTTGCCTTGTCCTATGCACGTGGCTTCGGCGCCCGCATCGTCCAGCATCCCGAAGATCCCGGCCTGGCAAACGGCGGGTCCGCAACCGAAAGCGAACAGGCGACGCGGCTGGGCCTGCCCGGCATTCCGACGGCGGCCGAGGCGATCATGGTGGCCCGTGATATCCGGCTGGCGCAACTGACCGGCGGCGCCGTGCATTTTGCCCATGTCTCGACCGGTGAGGCGCTGGCGCTGATCCGTCAGGCCAAGGAGTCCGGGCTGGCCGTGACATGCGACACCGCCCCGCCCTACTTCGACCTGAACGAAACGGCGATCGGTGATTTCCGCACCTACCTGAAACTGTCGCCGCCGCTGCGCAAGGAACATGACCGCAAAGCGGTGATCGCCGCTTTGGCGGACGGCACGATCGATGCCATCGCGTCCGACCATCAGCCGCGCGACGCCGATGACAAGCGGCTGCCGTTCGCGCTGGCGTCGGCCGGCGGCGCCGGGCTGGCCACGCTGCTCTCTGTCACGCTGGCCCACGTCCACAACGGCTCACTGACGCTGCCGGCAGCGATCGACCTGCTGACCGCCCGGCCGGCCGCGCTGCTGGGCACCGAAGCCGGGCGGATCATACGCGGCGCGGCTGCCGACCTGTGCCTGTTCCATCCGGAGCGGATCTGGAAGGTCGAATCCGGCAAGCTGCCGGGCAAGGCGCAGAACACGCCGTTCGACGGGCGGGCCCTGGAAGGAATGGTGCTTGGCACCTGGAAGCGCGGCCGACGGGTGTTCGGCTGACAGTCTCAATCGGGCACGGCGCTGGCCATCACAGGCGTTCCGTCCATAGCGCCGACGGCGTGGCGATCGCATCTGGCCCAAACTTGACCGTGCCACCCCGTCTGCTGGTGCTGCTGGCGGTCGTGCCGGATTCGCCGCAAAGCCGAGCGGCGATTGGGCGGTTGGGTGGCGCGTATGAAATGCGGTTCCACCAGCAGCGTGTCGGCATGACCGCCGCGCCCACCTGCGCCCGGTTTCAGGGCATGATCGCCTGCGGCTGAAAGCCGGAAGGCGGGATGGATGCGATCAAACAAAGACTTCTGGAGGATGATCGGATCAACCTGACCCGATCATGATCAAAGCCCGGCGCGTCACCGGCCGCCGATCCGTCCAGTGACCCGTTGCCCGACAATCGGCAGATCAAGCGCGATGGAGCCTTTCGGCGGTTCGACCGTGTAGGTCGGGACAAAGATATCAACCCGCCCCTGCCCGCTGGAATCCCGGCCATCATTGATGACAACCGCCCCGGTGAGCGGGAAGCTGCGGACAAGCCTGAACGCGCTGCCCTGCAGTACATGGGCGAAACGGGCCATCTGCGGCAGGTCCTGCCAGAAATCGGCCTGGGCGATCACCATGGATACGCCGGACCGTTTCAGCAGCGCCAGGATCGCATCGTCATCCAGCCCGGCCTGCTCCACGCCGCGGATACGCTCGACGGCAATCTTCAGCAGCATTTTGTCGGCCCGCAGCACTGTCAGATCCTGCCGCTCCGCATGCTCCCGCATATCAAATACGAAGTTGCCGTCGCGGTAGCCGGAAAACATTACGATGCCGTCGTGCGGCGCGGTGGCGGCCACGGTGGCCGCGACCTGCCGATAGCCGGTGATCGCGGCAGGTACATACCAAAACAGGCTGTAGATATAGGTGCCGATACCCAACGCCAGCACAAGCATCTGGCCGCCCCGGCCACGGCCCGCCAGCGTCAGGACCGCCAGTGCCGCCAGCAGCAGCACCGGAAACAGCGCCATCAGGTCGTGCCGCGGCTCCCGCACGCTGATCAGAGAGAAGAACACATAGCCTGTGACAAACCAAGTGATGAGCATCGCCCATAGCCAGCGATCCGCGGCCACCTGCAAACGCCGCATGACCGCCAGCAGCACCCCGGCCGCGGCAGCAATGACAACGCCATAACCCAGCTGACCCGGCATTTGCTCGGCATAGAACAGCCAGGCCGCCAGGCTGTCCCGCGCCAGATCCCCCGGCCGCCCGGCAAAAGATCCGACATTGGCCGCGCCGAACCGGACCATCATGAACGCAGCTGGAATTGCGGCCAGCACAGCCACGGTCGCCGCAATCAGCAGATGCCGGTTCAGCAGCACCCGCCAGCCACGCGCCAGCAGGACGGCACTCGCCGCCGGCACCAGCAGGAAGGCCACGTTGTATTTCGTATAGACCGCCGCCAGCAAAGCGGCAGCGCCGAAATACAGCGCCGCGGGCCGGTCGTTCCGCAGCCACACGCCCAGGCCATACATGCCCAGTAGCCCCAGCGCGTAGGCCGGAACGTCCAGCATCACCTGCCGGCCCCAGAACGCAACCTCGGGCGCGCCGATCAGCATCAGGGCCACGCCCAGGGCCGCGACCCTGCCCATGATCAGGCGGGCAAACGCATAGGCGCCCAGG
>DAICYU010000294.1 GCA_027311485.1 Acetobacteraceae bacterium | reverse complement strand
CTTCAGCGGACCGCCACTGCGTGCGTCCGGCGTGCCATGGGACCTGCGGCGTTCGCAGCCGTATGACAAATATGCCGAGGTGGACTTCCAGATTCCGGTCGGGCGCAACGGCGATTGTTACGATCGCTATCTGGTGCGCGTCGCCGAGATCCGGGAGAGCGTGAAGATCATCAACCAGGCGCTGGCGAAACTGCCGGTCGGCCCGGTGAAGGTACAGGACCGCAAGTTCACCCCACCGTCGCGTGGCGAAATGAAGCGGTCGATGGAAGCGCTGATCCACCACTTCAAGCTTTATACCGAAGGGTACCACGTGCCGCCGGGGGCGACCTACACGGTGGTGGAAACGCCGAAGGGTGAGTTTGGCGTGTATCTGGTGGCGGATGGCACGAACCGGCCGTATCGTTGCAAGATCAGGCCGACCGGGTTTGCATTCCTGCAAGCGACGGATGTGATGTGCAAGCGGCACATGCTGGCCGATGTCAGTGCGATCGTCGGATCGATGGACGTCGTGTTCGGCGAGATCGACAGGTAAGATCAGATGGCAGCCAGCAACGGGGCCGCGTTCGAACAGCCGGCCAGCTTCGCTTTCGATGCGGAAAGCGAAGCAGAGATCGCGAAGATCGTTACCCGGTATCCGCCCGGCCGTCAGGCCAGTGCGGTGATCCCGGCGCTGTATATCGCGCAGAGGCAGATGAAGCGGCAGACCGGCAGCGCCTGGGTGCCGGTGAAGGCGATGGACGCGGTGGCGCACCGGTTGGGCATGCCGCCGATCCGCGTGTATGAGGTCGCGACCTTCTACTTCATGTTCAATACGAAGCCGGTCGGGACATACCACCTGCAGGTGTGCACCACGACGCCGTGCTGGCTGCGCGGGTCGGATGCGGTGACCGAAGCCTGCCGCAAGGAAACCGGCATCAAGGGCTGGGGTGAAACCAGTGCCGACGGCATGTTCACGATGACCGAGGTCGAGTGCCTGGGTGCCTGCGTGAACGCGCCGATCCTGCAGGTCGATGACGATTTCTATGAAGATATGGACGCCGAAAAGGTGAAGCAGCTCCTTGATGCGCTGCGCCGGGGCGAACGGCCGACGCCTGGCTCCATGGCCGGGCGGCAGAACGCGGCGCCTGAGGGGGGACCAACAACCCTGACCACCTTGCATTTCGCGCCGGAGGCTTGAGCCATGCTTCAGGACAAGGACCGCATTTTCACCAACCTGTATGGCCTGCATGATCCCTTCCTGAAGGGTGCGCGGGCGCGGGGCGACTGGGATGACACCAAGGCGCTGCTGGCGCGCGGACGTGATGCCATCATTCAGGAAATGAAGGATTCGGGCCTGCGCGGCCGTGGCGGCGCGGGCTTCCCGACCGGGTTGAAATGGTCGTTCATGCCGAAGCAGTCCGACCGGCCGTGCTATCTGGTGGTGAACGCCGACGAATCCGAGCCCGGCACCTGCAAGGACCGCGACATCATCCGCCACGATCCGCACAAGCTGATCGAGGGCTGCCTGGTCGCCGGTTTCGCCATGGGGGCCTGCGCGGCGTACATCTATATCCGCGGTGAATTCTATAATGAGTCGGTGGCGCTGCAGCATGCCATCGATGAGGCTTACGAAGCCGGGCTGATCGGCAAGAACGCCTGCGGCTCAGGCTACGATTTCGACGTGTTCCTGCATCGCGGCGCCGGCGCCTATATCTGCGGCGAGGAAACCGCCCTGATCGAAAGCCTGGAAGGCAAGAAGGGCATGCCGCGGATGAAGCCGCCGTTCCCGGCCGGCGTCGGGCTTTATGGCTGCCCGTCCACGGTGAACAATGTCGAGTCGATCGCGGTTTCACCGACGATCCTGCGGCGCGGCGCATCCTGGTTCAGCGGCCTGGGGCGGCAGAACAACACCGGGCAGAAGGTATTCTGCATCTCGGGCCACGTGAACAAGCCGTGTAATGTCGAGGAGGAACTCGGCATCCCGCTGCGGGAACTGATCGACAAATACGCCGGCGGCGTGCGTGGCGGATGGGACAACCTGCTGGCGGTGATCCCCGGCGGTTCGTCGGTTCCGCTGATCCCGAAATCCATCTGCGACGAGGTGCTGATGGATTTCGACAGCCTGCGCGCGGTGCGCAGCGGCCTGGGCACGGCGGCCGTGATCGTCATGGACAAATCCACCGACGTGATCAAGGCGATCGCCCGGCTGTCCAAGTTCTACATGCACGAAAGCTGCGGCCAGTGCACGCCGTGCCGCGAAGGCACCGGCTGGATGTGGCGGGTGATGACCCGCATGGTGGAAGGGCGCGCTGACCCGGCCGAGATCGACACGCTGGAGCAGGTGACGCGGCAAGTGGAAGGGCACACGATCTGCGCCCTCGGCGATGCCGCGGCATGGCCCATCCAGGGGCTGATCCGACATTTCCGACCGGTTATGGAAGAGCGTATCGCAGCCTACAAGTCGCGCGGCGCCAAGCCGCTGCCGATGGCGGCCGAATAAAACGATGTTGCCGCAAGCCCACCTCTTTCCGTCCCCCCTCTTTCGGTTATGGCTGGCCTTGTGCCGGCCATCCACGCACCACCGTCGCGGCGCGGATGGCCGGGATCAGCCCTGCCATGAGCGCCGGGGACGGCCGGCGCCTGAGAAGAAGTAAAGCCCATGCCCAAAGTCACCATTGACGGCAAAGAGGTCGAAGTCCCCGCCGGCTCGACCATTCTGCAAGCGGCCGAGGCCGCGGGCATCGAGATCCCGCGCTTCTGCTACCACGAACGCCTGTCCATCGCCGGCAACTGCCGGATGTGCCTGGTGGAGGTCGAAAAGGCGCCGCCGAAGCCCATCGCGTCCTGCGGCTATCCAGTCGCCGACGGCATGGTGGTGCACACCGACAGCAAGATGGTGCGCAACGCCCGTCGTGGCGTGATGGAATTCCTGCTGATCAACCACCCGCTGGATTGCCCGATCTGCGACCAGGGCGGGGAGTGCGACCTGCAGGACCAGGCCATGGGCTACGGCATGGACCACTCGCGCTACGAGGAAAACAAGCGCGCCGTGCCCGACAAGTACCTGGGCCCGTTGGTGAAGACGTCGATGAACCGCTGCATCCATTGCACGCGCTGCATCCGCTTCATCACCGAGGTTGCCGGCGTCCCCGACCTGGGCGCCACCAACCGTGGCGAGCACATGGAGGTCGGCACCTACGTCGAGCGCGCGCTGGGTTCGGAACTGTCGGCCAACATCATCGACTTGTGCCCGGTCGGCGCACTCACCTCAAAGCCCTACGCCTTCGTTGCTCGGCCGTGGGAACTGACCAAGGTGGACAGCATCGACGTGCTGGACGCGGTCGGCACCAACATCCGTGTCGACGCGCGGGGACCGGAAGTGCTGCGCGTCCTGCCGCGCATCAATGAGGACGTGAATGAGGAATGGCTGGGCGACAAGTCGCGCTTCGCCATTGATGGCCTGAAGCGCCGCCGCCTGGACCGCCCCTGGGTGCGGGAGAATGGCAAGCTGCGCGCCGCGACGTGGAACGAGGCGTTTGCCGCGGTTGCCGCGAAGCTGAAAGGCCTGTCCGGCGACCGGATCGGTGCCATTGCCGGCGACCTGTGCGACGCCGAGAGCATGCTGGCGCTGAAGGAGCTGATGGCCGGCCTGGGTTCGCCGAACCTGGACTGCCGGCAGGATGGCGCGAAGCTGGATGCCAGCCGCCGCGATTTCTACACCTTCAACACCACGATCGCCGGGATTGAGGAAGCCGACGCGCTGCTGATCGTCGGGTCCAATCCGCGGCGCGAGGCGCCGGTGCTGAATGCGCGCATCCGCAAGACCTGGCTGCAGAACGGCATGCCGATCGGCGTGATCGGTGATGAGGCCGATCTGACATACGCGGTGACGCAGCTTGGCACCTCGGCCAAAACCCTGGGCGCGCTGGTCGACGGATCGCACGATTTCGCCCGGGTGCTGACCGCGGCGAAGAAGCCGATGATCATCGTGGGGCAGGGGGCGCTACGCCGCCAGGACGGCGCCGCTGTGCTGGCGGCATGCTGGCGCCTGGCGTCGATGGTCGGTGCGCTGTCGCCCGAGTGGCATGGCTTCAACGTTCTGCACACCGCCGCCGCGCGCGTCGGCGCGCTCGATCTGGGCTTCGTGCCCGGCCCGAACGGCAAGGACGTCGATACGATGCTGGCCGGTGGCGTGGATGCGCTGTGGCTGTTGGGGGCCGATGGGTTCGATACCGCCCGCATCGCCGCGGGCACCTTCGTGATCTACCAGGGGCATCATGGCGATGTCGGGGCGGCGCGGGCGGATGTGATCCTGCCGGGCGCGGCCTATACGGAAAAGTCCGGCACTTACGCCAACACCGAAGGCCGGGTGCAGCGCGGCTTCATGGCGGTGTATCCGCCGGGTGAGGCGCGGGAGGACTGGAAGATCCTGCGCGCGTTCAGCGGGATCATCGGCCGGACGCTGCCGTACGACACGATCGAGCAATTGCGGGCGCGGCTGGAGCAGGTGAACCCGGTGTTCGGCCATATCGGCTACCTGCCGCGCTTCGGCTGCACCGACCCGAACGGCCCGGCGAGCGAGGTCAAGGCGCTGGCGGATGCCCCGGTCGTGGCGGCGGTGACCAACTACTACATGACCGACCCGATCAGCCGCTCCAGCCCGACCATGGCGGCCTGTGTCGAGGCGCAGTCGCAACAGGCGTCTCCTGCACTGGCGGCGGAGTAAGGACTGATGACTGACTTCTTCCTGCACACCAATCTGGGCCTGGTCATCCTGACCTTTCTGGAGGCGCTGGCCCTGCTGGTGCCGCTGCTGATCGGTGTGGCCTATCTGACCCTGGCCGAACGCAAGGTGCTGGCGGCGATGCAGCTGCGGAAGGGGCCGAATGTGGTCGGCCCGTTCGGCCTGCTGCAGCCGTTCGCCGACGCGCTGAAGATGCTGATGAAGGAGACGATCATCCCGTCCGGGGCGAATCGTCTGCTGTTCATCCTGGCGCCGATGCTGACCTTCACCCTGGCGATGATCGCCTGGGCGGTGATCCCGGTGAACGATGGATGGGCCATCGCCGACATCAATGTCGGCATCCTGTACCTGTTCGCGATTTCCTCGCTGGGTGTGTACGGCATCATCATCGCCGGCTGGGCGTCGAATTCGAAGTACGCCTTCCTGGGCGCGCTGCGGTCGGCGGCGCAGATGGTCAGCTATGAAGTTTCGATGGGCTTCGTGCTGGTCAGCGTGCTGCTGTGCGTGGGCAGCCTGAACCTGACGGACATCGTCCGGGCGCAGCACACGGTCTGGTTCTGCGTGCCGCTGTTCCCGATGTTCATCGTGTTCTTCATCTCGGCCCTGGCCGAGACGAACCGGTCGCCGTTCGATATCCCGGAAGGCGAGTCGGAGATCGTGGCGGGGTTCTTCGTCGAGTACTCGGCAATGAGCTTCGCTCTGTTCTTCCTCGGCGAATACGCGAACATGATCCTGATGAGCGGGATGACGACGATCCTGTTCCTCGGCGGCTGGCTGGCACCGTTCAATGTGGAGCCGTTCACCTGGGTACCGGGCGTGATCTGGTTCATCCTGAAGGTGTGCCTGTGCCTGTTCGTCTTCCTGTGGGTGCGCGCGACATTCCCGCGGTTCCGGTATGACCAGCTGATGCGCCTGGGGTGGAAGGTGTTCCTGCCGCTGTCGCTGTTGTGGCTGGTGCTGACGGCCGGGGCGCTGATGGCCTTCGGATGGCTGCCGAATGCGTGACACGGTGAACATGACGCAGAACCCGACACCGCGGCGCATC
>DAICYU010000293.1:3805-5771 GCA_027311485.1 Acetobacteraceae bacterium | reverse complement strand
AAATCCAGGTGGATGCCGGCGCCGCGACGGCGGTGATCGACAAGATCCAGATTCAGCAGGTGCTGCTGAACCTGATGCGCAACGCGGCCGAGGCCATGGTCGCCTCGACCCGGCGTGAGCTGACCGTTTCAACCTCGCCCGTGGGCGACATGGTGGAAATCAGCGTCGCCGACAGCGGGCCTGGCTTGCCGGACTCAATCCGGTCCCGGCTGTTCGAACCGTTCAATACCACCAAGCCCAACGGCATGGGTGTCGGGCTGTCGGTGTGCCGCAGCATCGTGGAAGCGCATGGCGGTGCCATGTGCGCGGAAGCGGCCAAGGGCGGCGGCACCATCTTCCGTTTCACGGTGCCACGAGCCAACTCTGCGGCGGAGTAGGCTGTCATCCCGCGGACGTGATCCTGACTTTTCCACTTGTGTATGACCTCGATCAAACCCTTGCGTCATGCCTGCGTCTACACGTCTGCTTCGTGCTGTTTGGGCAAACTGGTGCTGAATTGACAACAATGGCCGAGCCCTCCAAGGAAATCACCGTCGCTGTCGTCGATGACGATCATGCGATCCTCGATGCGTTGAAATTGCTACTGGAACTTGCCGGTCACAGCGTCGCAACATTCGACTCCGGGCCGGCGTTCCTGGAAGCCCGGCCGGCGCCGTTGGGCTGTCTGATCGTGGATCAGAACATGCCCTGGATGACCGGGCTGGAACTGGCAGCGAAACTCCGTTCCGAGGGCATTCGCGTCCCGATTCTACTGGTGACAGGGTCACCGACCCCGGGCATCGCCGCGCGTGCCGCTGAACTCCGTATCGAGCAGGTGCTGGAGAAGCCGCCACCGGAGGACGACCTGTTGCATTTCATTGATGAGCATCAGGTGGCGGCGGATCTTGTCGCCTCTACCGATGCAGGCGAATGGCTTGCGACAAGTCAGGCGTAGGGCAGGGCGCTTGCCTCAGGTGCCGGCGGTGATTCAGCCGACCTGGAAAACCTTGATCCGCACGCAGTCCGGGTGGCGTTCGGCGGACGCCAGGAACAGCGGCCGCGTCATCCACTGATAGGCTGGTGCCTCGGTTTCGAAGCGCGGTGTGGTGCGGAAATACACCTTGGCCGGATCGACGGCTTCGCCCCGCCTGATCAGCGCCATCACGTCCGGCGGCCCGAAGCGAACCCCGGTGTTGACGACATACACCATGCTACCGTCGTCGAGCTGAATGACATATCGAGCGTCGAGCGTTGTGTGGCCGTCGTCCCGGATCACCTGATAATCCGCGCCAGCCGCCAGGATGATGCCGTTGAGCCGTGGACCGGCGATCGTGCCACCCAGGATCGGGATTACGCGGCGCAGACCCTCGGCGGTCTTGCCGACGGTGACCGGCGGCCCGACCTGAACCGCCAGGTCGGCGATATGATCCAATGTTGGTGTCATGATCCCTCCTCGCTGTATCGCCCTCACCGGTGCTCGGCGCGCTAACGAAATCCCTTCGGCTTAGCCAGGGCGGGTTGCGATATACAGCCACTCCATCGGCAGCAGGCTGAACCGCACTTCGTCGGGCTGTGTCATCCGGAAGGTCTCAACCTGGAATCCAGCGTCCTGCAGACGGTCGGCGAAATCGAGCCCGTAATAGCGCCGATGATCCGGCGCGTTGAAATGCGCCATTCGCTGCACCGGGTCGGTGATCCTGGGATCCTCATAGGTGGCGGCCCGCGTGGGATTCAGGGGCACCGTCAGCAGCGCAGTCCCGTTCGGCCGCAGCACCCGGAACAGTTCCCGGATCGCCTGCCGGTCATCGTCGATGTGTTCCAGGACATGATTGGCGATCACCACGTCGTAGCTGCCATCCGCCATCGGCAGGCGCGTGATGTCGACCTGGTGTGTGACGCCCGCTTGCCGGAGATCCGCCGTCTCATAACCCGGGTTCCCGGTCATTGCGCGCCGCAGCGCCTTTTCGGGCGCGAAGTGCAGGATGCG
>DAICYU010000293.1:0-3795 GCA_027311485.1 Acetobacteraceae bacterium | reverse complement strand
GGAAAGCCGGTTGCCGCCGTCCTGGGTGACCCACAACCACAGCAGGCGATGCCGCTCCCGGCTGCCGCAACTGGCGCAGCGCGCATCCCAGCGCGGCGGGTGGCCGACGCCGATCATCACACCAAGATGGCCGCAGATCGGGCACAGGCGCGGCAACCGCCCCTCGGCGAACTGCTGCCGGTCGTGCAGCCAGGCGGTTGCCAGGCGACGACGAATCGTCCAGTCGCTGCGGGCCAGCTTGGATGCCGGCATGGGAGCCAACTTGGGGGAAGAAGCGGCTTCGACCGCCTGGTCGAGAGCCGTTTGCCGTACACGCGTCGTCACCGGCCACGCCCTTCGTACAACGCAGCACTATGCGCCGCGAAAAAGCAGAGCATATTGCGCATAACCGCGCCCGATGAAAGGACCTTTCCGATGGGGGGTATCTTCTACTATCTCCTGACATTCGCCGAGTCCGTAACATCGGTTTTCGGCCTCCGCTTCGCCTATGAACAGCCGCGCTACGCCGTGGTTGAGACGCTGTCCCATCACGTTGAGGTTCGCCGCTATGAACCGCGGGCGGCGATCGAGGCGACAGTCGATGCACGGAACAATCCCGGCGCAGCCAATCAGGCGTTCCAGCTTCTGTTCAACTACATCACCGGCGCCAACAAGGCGCAGCAGAAAATCGCCATGACTGCGCCGGTGCGTATGGATCGCGCGTCGCAGCGCATCGCCATGACGGTGCCTGTGCAGTCCGGCACCAGCGGCCCGGATACGTTCAGCATGCGCTTCTTCCTGCCGGCCACGGTGGCGCAAAGCGGGCCTCCCGCACCGTTGGACCCGCGCCTGCATCTGGTGGCGGTACCGGCCGAGACGATCGCGGCCATCCGATACAGCGGCGTCCCGAGCCGGGAAGCCCAACATCGGCAGGCAGATACGTTGCTGACGGTGCTGGCGGGTTCGGCCTGGCGGCCGGAGGGCAGCGTTTTCCAGCTCAGCTACGATCCGCCGTTCACGATCCCCTTCCGGCGGCGGAACGAAATGGCCGTGCGCGTGGAAGCTTTGGCGCACTGATTTAACGATCGTTCATATTGCCTGGCAGGCCCGGCTGGTTCAGGACGTACGGCGGCCGCACAATCCCGCGTTCGGTCATGGAGCGTTTTTGAGATGTCCACAGTGACCGAGACCGTACCGGACGAAGTTCCCTGCGTTGTGCGCCCTGCGACCGCGGCCGAACTGGACGAGGCCGGGTATCGTGCCGCCAACCCGGATGTGGCGCGGTCCGGAGAAAGTGTCGAGGCGCATTTCCGTACCCTTGGGCAGGCGGAAGGCCGGGTGCAATGGGTCAACACCGACACGGTGCGTCGCATGCGCGCCGAAAAGCTCCGTCGGGTGGGGATGCGGGACGATATGCCGCTGACCCGCATGCCGGATGGTGCGCTGAACGCCCTGTCGCCGGAGGTCGTCCGCGGCTTCAATATTCCCGACGATGTGCCGGTATCTGCGCATCCCTATGGTACCCCGGTGATCGAGCTGATCCAGCGCAATCGGGACAAGCTGTTCCTGGACCTGGGCGCGGGCCTGCGCCACACCTACTATGCGAATGTCGTGAATACGGACATCTACGACACGGTCTGTACCGACGTGATGTGCGTGGGCGAGGCGCTGCCGTTCGAAAGCGAGCAGTTCGATTTCATCCTGTGTTTCGCGGTGCTGGAACATACCAAACGGCCTTGGGACGTGGCGCGTGAGATGTGCCGCGTGTTGAAGCCTGGCGGTACGCTGATGGTGGACTGGCCATTCCTGCAGCCGGTGCACGGGTATCCGCATCATTATTACAATGCGACCCCGCAGGGTAACAGAAGTCTGTTCGAGGAGTTCTGCGACGTCATTTCCAGCGAGATCGCCTGGCATCATCACCCGGCGATCTCGGTGCACTGGATCCTGACCGCCTGGCGCAACGGACTGCCACCACGCCAGGCCAAAGCGTTCGAGGCTTTGACCGTCGGCGCGTTGATCGAAACCAGCCCCGACGAGCAGATGCACCGCGACTATTGCACGGAGCTGCATCCGGAGCTGAAGAAGGCGATTGCCGCCGGGTCGCTGATCACGGCGGTCAAGCGGCAGAATGCCGGTCGGATCACTGCCGCCACAATGCCGGCGTCGGGGCCGAATGCGGCGGATAACGGACGCATCGCGTCGCTGGAAAGCGAGATTGCTGGTCTGCGGCTGCAACTGGACGCACTGCGCCAATCCACATCCTGGCGGGTTACCGAACCGCTACGGTCGGCCGGCCGATGGCTGCGGCGCGTGAGGCGCTGACCGTCCCAGTTTGGCGAGCCGGCCCGCGTACTCAAACAGCGGGGCGGCGCAGGCCCGCCACCGCTGTGTTCGTCGCTACGTTGCTCAACGCCCGCCCGCCGGTGACGCGTCAGGGCGCGGTCACCGTCACGGCCACATGGATGCCGGCGTCGCCCGGAAGCAGGTTGACCGTGAAGCTGTCCGGACCCGCGTATCCCCGGTCCGGCGTGTAGTCGATCCGGGTGTCATCGCCCACCTGGTGGATCAGCACGCTGCCATGTGCCGGACGGCCGGTCAGCAGCCCGGCATCGTACGGCTTCGGTCCCGGTTGATGCACCGTCAGTCCGCACCAGCCGCCGTCATTGCCGACCTTGACCGCAGCTTCTGTCGTCTTCCCGGCGGTCAGATCGAGCTTGGGCACGGTGCATTGCTTCGCCGCACCTTGAACGTCCGCCGCGTAGATCCGGGCGGCCGATCCGGACGGGGCTGCCTTCTGCGCACAGCCCTGAAGCATCACCCCGGTCAGGATAAGCGCGAGCCAGGCGCCATGGCGACAAAAGTCGCGCCCAGGAAGCGCCCGGGCCGTAGCAGGCTGGTGGTCAGTCATGCAATCTATGCCTCTGTTCGAATATCGTCCGCCAACACCGCGCAGCGAGTCGCGCTCGGCACAGTCGGCGCGCACACATAGCGCCATTCGCAGCCATTGGAAGCATCAAGCGCGGGGCACCTTTGCGATTTCGTACTTATCGGCCGCTCGGCTTGCCCCAGGGATGGCCGCCCCGTTAAATGCGGCATGACAATCGCCATTAAAGTCCGCCGCCTGCCGCACGCCCAGGGTCTGCCGCTGCCATCCTATGCCACCGCCGGCGCGGCCGGCATGGATTTGCTGGCCGCGGTGACCGATACTGTCACCATCGCGCCGCAGCAACGCGCGTTGATCCCAACCGGGCTGACGATCGCTTTGCCGCCTGGGTATGAGCTGCAGATCCGGCCGCGCTCGGGCCTGGCGCTGAAGCATGGGATCACGCTGCCCAATACGCCCGGCACCATCGATGAGGATTACCGGGGTGAAATCCAGGTGATCGTGCTGAACGCGGGGCAGGCGCCGTTCATCGTCGCGCGGGGCGACCGCATCGCCCAGGCGGTGCTGGCACCGGTCAGCCGAGCCGGATGGCAGGAGGTGGAGTCGCTGGATGAGACGGTCCGCAGCACCGGCGGCTTTGGCAGCACAGGAACCGGCTCCGTCACCGAAGCGTGAATACGAATTCCAGTGCTTGATCGCATCTATTGCTGTAGGGTAAATGTGATGACTTAGTAAGCAATAATCCGTCACAGGAGCTGGCCCCGTATGCTCGCAGATGTCGCAGATGCCGGGATCCAAAAGGCCGGGATCCAAACGGCCGGAATTGAAAAAACCGGCGTTCTATTGCAAGCGGCTCCACTCGCAGCGCCGGAGCCCCGGCCAGACGTCCTTCTGATCGATGAGGATGGATCGCTGGCACGGGGCGTCGG
>DAICYU010000292.1 GCA_027311485.1 Acetobacteraceae bacterium | reverse complement strand
CGGCACGACATTATGGAGACTAATCGCCTCCGGCACTTGTCCGGCGAGAATAACCTCCCGTGCCGGAACGCGTATTCGTAAGGGTTGCCCAACGGCGGCATCAATCAACGGCACCAGGAACGTGGTGCCAGCACCCTCGAGACAGGTTAGTGCGCGTGTGGGATCGTGCGCGGCCACTCGGCAGGAGAGTAGCGCGCCGGCGTCGTCGCGTTGAGCCAGGGGCAAATCGGCTCGCGCCGCAACTGTCGAAACTGGTCCGTAGGCGAGAACGCGACCGGCTTCCAGCAGCACAAGTGAGTCCGCCAGTCGGTTTACTTCGTCAAGTGCGTGTGTCACGTACAGCACCGGCAGCCGCAGCGCGGTCTTTAGCCTTACCAGGAAAGGCATGATCTCCGCCTTGCGGGGCGCATCAAGGCTGGCCAAAGGCTCGTCCATAAGCAGCAGATGCGGCTGCGTCAGCAGCGCACGTCCGATAGCAACCCGCTGCCGCTCACCACCGGAGAGGGTATGAGGCCTACGGCTAAGTAACGTTCCGATGCCCAGTAGCTCCACGATTTCATCGAACCGCACCGATCCGGGTGGCGCACGCCGCTCTCCGAAGCGGAGGTTGGTTGCGACCGACATGTGCGGGAACAAACGCGAATCCTGGAAGACCACGCCGGTCCGCCGTCGCTCGGTCGGCAACCAGACGCCGGCGTTGGTGTCTGTTAATACCCGACCGTCAGTGATGATACGGCACACGTCCGGGCGCATCAGGCCGGCCGCAGCGGCTATGACAGTCGACTTTCCTGCTCCTGATGGTCCGAACAATACAGCAATGCCAGGTGACGGTACTTCGAACGCAATATCGATGGTAGCGCTCGCGAAGCGGTGCTGAATGGCAACAGACAGCGTCATCGCCCCAGCATCATGTTCAGGCGTTTGTTCATCCATTCGGCGATCATCAACCCGATAACGGCTAACGTCAGAGATACTATTGACAGCTCGGCGGCCTTTGTCTCCCCACCTGGCACCTGCAACGCCGAGAAGATCGCCAAGGGCAGTGTCTGGGTCTGGCCGGGAATACTGCCGGCGAACGTAATAACTGCACCGAATTCACCAAGGCAGGTCGCATAGGCCATCACGGCGCCGACGAGGATGCCAGGCGAAGCCAATGGCAAAGTGAGATTCAACAGCCGATCGAGCGGGCCGGCACCCAATGTGCGCGCCGCCTGCTCCAACCCCTGGTCCACGGCCTCAAGCGACAAGCGGACCGAGCGGACCATGATCGGAAATGTCATGACACCGGCCGCCAGAGCAGCGCCGGCGGTGGTGAAAACCAAACGGATGCCGAGCCAGTCGCTGAGAAGGGCGCCAACAGGACCGCGCACACCGAACAGAATTAGCAGCAGCCAGCCCGTAACAACTGGAGGCAGCACCATTGGCAGATGCACAAGTGCGTTTAGCAACGAGCGACCCGGGAAGCGACAACGCGCCAGAACCCAGGCGGTTAGCACGGCCAGTGGCAAGCCACATCCAACTGCGCGCGCTGCGACGCCCAAGGTCAACCATATAGCCTGCCATTCATCTGGTGACAGATTCATGCGTTGGGAGCGGACGCCATTGTTATCATTTGTTCCGTATAGCTGTGAGGAATCGTCAGTGGCAGTGCCGCCACAACACTGGCAGCGCGCCTTCTGCCAATTCCGGTTCCGACGCTAGTGTTCGAGCAGCCGAACGTAAGGACGAACTGCACCTGCGGAATGGGCGGATGGCTGGGGGTCAGCCAAGAGAGACAATATCACGCCCCAATTCGGAGCCTCCCGCAGACAGCCGGGCCGACTGGAAATGCCGGGACCGTCTATCGCGTACATTCCCACCCGGATTGGGCAGATCCGTATTGAGCGTGCCACATAAATGTCACCGCTAGGCCTACCATGTTGTTAGCCAGCACGCATGGCGATAATCAAGGAGCAGCCGCTATATCTGGCAACATATGTTGCCGGTCGGCCAAAGCTTCAGCGAGGGCGGATCGCAGTCGAACCAGCGGCTCATCCCAATTGCCGGGTCTCGGCTGTCGGAACAGCCGGACAGTCGGGTACCAGGGGCTATCATCCCGGTCCAGCATCCAGCGCCAATCAGATGCTTTGGGAATTAGGATCCACGTCCGCTTGCCAAGGGCGCCGGCCAAATGGCCCATAGACGTATCGACAGTGATAACGAGATCGAGATTTTCGATGAGCGCCGCGGTCTCCCCGAAATCGGTCAAGTCGTTTGAGAGATCCACCATCCCGGGAAAACGGGTAATGACATCAAGGTCTCGTGCAGGCATCGGCTTCTGCAGGGCAACAAAGGCAGCATGTCCCGCATCCGCGAGTGGAAGAAGCTGCGCCAGGTTCATCGAGCGGCGCCTGTCATTCGGATGGGTGGGACGGCCGGTCCAGGCGAGGCCGACTCGTGGCCGCCCTGCCGGCAACATGGAACCCAGGCGGTTGCGCCAGTGGGCGACGCGGATCGGGTCGGTCTGGAGGTATGGTATCTTGGACGGGATCGTGTCCAGTTGGGTGCGGAACAGATAGGGCAGACTGGACAAACGGCAGTGCGCGGCGTGCCCGGGAACATCGGTCCAACGATGGCAATACTGCTTTACGCCCGGAAGGTTCGACAACAGCGGACCCATCTCCGCGCTACAGCCCAGGATCAGTTCCTGGCAGCGTTTCGCGGCCATGGGGATATAGCGGGCAAACTGGATCGTATCACCGTAGCCCTGATCACCGACCAACAACAACCGCCCGGTTGGGATGACCATGCCATTCCATGGGGCTGACGTCATGGCGGGCATCGTGGCCTTGCCAGCTTCGGTCATGTTCCGCCATTCGTATTCCATCCAGCCAGGATCAAAATCACCTGTAGCCAGTAGACTCTGCGCCATCGCGAGGTGTCCGTCGGCATGGTCGTGTTTCAGGCCAAGGGCACGCAACAGGCAGGCCATAGCCCGATCGCGGTCATCCATATCCACAAAGATCAGCGACAGATTGACCAAGTGCTCGGGATTGGTCGAATCAAGCCGAATCGATTCCTGGCCTGCAGCCAAGGCTTCTTCTAAACGGTAGGTCGTGCGGCAAAGTGAACTGAGATGCGCGTACCAAGATGCATTGCCAGGGCGCAAGGCCACGGCACGGCGCAGGAGGCCAATGCCCTTCTCCGGATCCCCAGCCATAGCCGCTACGATGCCTTGGAGCGCCAGCGCGGCAGGATGGTCTGGATGGGCAGTCAGGACATCAACGCAGATGCCGTTCGCTTCGTTCAGGCGCTTCGCCTGGGCAGCTACTTGCGCCCTCGCAAGTGCCTGTTCGGGGGTTTCCCCGTTACCTCCGCCGCGAGCGGGTTCCGACAGCCCTTGCACCTGTGTGCCAGCTGTTTTCTGCATGAGATTATTGCCACTCATAGGCGAAAGCATGCCTCGACGATTAATTGGTCTGCAAGCGGTTTCCACCAGCCGCGCTTTAACCGTTAACACAAGGCGGTGCGGTGACAAATGCCCGCGTAAAGCCTGGATATTGTGGTCTGAATTTCCGGGAATTAGGCTCAGTTCGTTTGACCGCTTGCGAATCTTGACGAGGGCATGGCAAGCAGCCTAAACCCCGGATCCTGGATGGCGGGCGTAGCTCAGTTGGTAGAGCGCCAGGTTGTGGTCTTGGATGCCGTGGGTTCGAGTCCCATCGCTCGCCCCATCCTAATGTCATGACATCTGTACGTGTAGCCGGGCTCGTGCTTGCGGGAGGGGAATCTCGGCGCATGGGCATCATGGACAAGCCGTTGCTGCCGGTTGGAGGGCGCCCCATGATCGCCTGGGTTATCGAAGCATTAGGCGTGGTGGATATCGCAATCAGCGCCAACGGTGATCTGGCTCGGTTCGCCGCATTCGGCCTCCCGATACTGCCAGACGGAGAATTTAGTGGACAAGGGCCATTGGCGGGGCTGCTGGCTGGCCTGGATTGGGCGGCAACTCTAGGTGCGGACGTCCTGCTGTCCGCTCCCGGCGATACACCCTTTCTGCCAGCGGACCTAGCGGCATCGTTGTCGCCCCCACCATGTGCGGTTGAGAGCGACGGGCGGAAACATCATCTGATCGCGTTGTGGCCAGTGTCAAAGCGGCACATACTGCGAACGATGCTGCTGACGTCCGGCCCTCGGCGCGTCGAAGCATTCGCCGAACGGGTTGGAATGAGGTACCATGAATTCCCTAGGCAGCCACCGAATGCGTTCGCTAACGTAAATACGCCGACCGATCTAGAAGCAGCCCGGCTTTGGGTAAGTGAAAGCGATCCGGTATCGCCGGACAATCCGGGTCAAGGAACAAGTATATGAACAAGACCGTCGCAATTGCGGGCCTCGGGGCTATCGGACTTCCGCTGGCGCGAGCGCTGGACGCGGGAGTGGAAGGCCTGCAGCTTGTTAGCGTTTCGTGCCGTGACCACGTCAAGGCGCGCGCAAGCCTCGCGGGCTTCCGGCAAAGCCCTCGTATAGTGGCACTCCCCGAGCTTGCAGAAGCTGAAATTGTGGTCGAGGCTGGCCCTGCCTCTATATTTGAGCGTGTCGCGCTGCCCGCGATCGAAGCCGGCCGTATCCTTGTTCCTGCCTCCGTTGGTGCCTTGTTACCCCGGATGCACTTAGCCCGGCTGGCGCGTCAAACCGGCGCTCGCATCGTAATTCCTACGGGAGCACTGCTTGGCCTTGACGCTGTGCGTGCCGCTGCCGAAGGACCTATTGAGAGCGTCACCTTGGAGACGCGCAAGCCACCGGAAGGCCTGGCCGGAGCGCCTCACCTGCAAAAGCACGGCATTGAGGTGCTCGGGATCTCGGCACCGTGCCTGGTTTTTGAGGGTAATGCGTTGGACGCAGCAGCGGGCTTTCCAGCCAACGTAAACGTGGCGGCCGCGCTTGCACTTGCGGGCATAGGGCCGATACGCACGCAAGTGCAGATCTGGGCTGATCCAGGCATCCAGCGTAATATTCACATGGTCAGGGTTGAGGCAGACGCCGCGCGCTTTACCATGACAATTGAGAACGTCCCGAGCGCAGGTAATCCAAAGACCGGTCGCTTAACCATGCAATCAATCCTGGCTTGCCTGCGTGGTTTGGTTTCACCCCTCAAGGTCGGCAGTTAATCGCCGGTTCGCGGACGCTGAGCGAAGGCGGCGGGTTACTTTCGTGGTCCTGGCGACCCTGAACCGCACGTCGGCGACTTAAGCCGTGATGTGGCCTGGGCCAGTGTGTTGGTGGCGTAAAAGCACGCCGAGCCGCCGCTGTGTGCCGCGCGACAGCATCGGTGTCTGGTGGGCGACAGGTAGGGTGGCCGGTTGGGCCGAGCGGGGGGGGGCGGGCGTAGCCCGGCCGTAGTCCGGCCCAACCGGTGCGCGGGTTTGAGCCCGCACTGATCCTCCATCATCAGGCAAAGCGGACCGTCGTGCACATAGCCACGCCGAACGGTACCCCGCATTCTCTGACCATGCGATCGCCGGGCCGCCCTAAATTCGCCGCAACAAAGGGGCTGCATTGTGCGCGAATCGGGTACTTGGCTTATTCAGGGTGTTTGAGGCAGGGGAGAAACTGATCGATGAAGCGACTTTTCGCTACAGCGGCGCTGACGGCTGTCGTGCTGCTGCAAGCATCCTGTTCGGACACCACGCAAGCGGAACAGCAGACGCTGGTCGACCGTGCAACCCTGACGGTGCAGGAAATGATGACGACATCCGTTTCCAGGGACCCACGTGACCTGCTGCGGAGGG
>DAICYU010000291.1 GCA_027311485.1 Acetobacteraceae bacterium | reverse complement strand
AATGCCGGCCTTTTCGGAAATCGGCATGGACGTGATCGGCGTGTCACCCGACAAGATGAAGCCGATCGAGAAATTCGCCGCCAAGTACAACCTGACCTTTCCGCTCGCATCGGATGAGGATCATGCGGTCGCCGAACGGTACGGCACGTGGGTCGAGAAATCGATGTACGGCAAGAAGTACATGGGCATGGAGCGGACCACGTTCCTGATCGACGCATCCGGGAAGATCGCGAAGTCCTGGCGCAAGGTCAGCGTGACCGGTCACGCCGAAGATGTGCTGAAAGCGGCCCGCGCCCTGGGTGTGACCTGAACCTGGGGCCGTCGCTGAACCGGGGACGTCGCTGAACCGGGGACGTCGCTGAAGCCGGCGCCAGCCGAGACCGGTCGGCGCCGAAAGCATGAGGCTTCAGCTATTCCCCAGCCGCAACGCGATACTGCGGGCGTGTGCCTGCAGCCCCTCGGCTTCGGCCAGGGCCACGGCTGCGGGACCGATCTGGTCCAGTGCCGCCTGCGTCGCCGAGACGAACGTGGTCCGCTTCAGGAAATCGAACACCGACAGGCCGGAAGCGAAGCGTGCGGTGCGGCCGGTCGGCAGCACATGGTTCGGGCCGGCAACGTAGTCGCCCACCGCCTCGGGGCAGAATTCACCCAGGAAGACCGCGCCGGCGTGGCGGATACGGGCGAACACCGCATCGGCATCGCGCAGCATCAACTGCAGATGCTCGGGGGCCAGGCGATCGACCAGTGCGGCGGCTTCCTGCCAGTCGCGCACCAGGATCACCGCGCCGTGCTGGTCCCAGCTTGCGCCGGCAATCGCGGCACGGGGCAGGGTGGGCAACTCCGCCGCGACCGCCGCCGCCACCGCGTCGCCGAACGCCGCGTCGTCGGTGATCAGGATAGACTGCGCCGCCTCATCATGTTCGGCCTGCGCCAGCAGATCCACGGCGATGCGCCGCGGGTTGTTGGCGGCGTCGGCCAGCACGACGACCTCGGACGGGCCGGCGATGGAATCGATGCCGACGCGCCCGAAAACCTGCCGCTTGGCCTCGGCCACATAGGCGTTCCCTGGTCCAACGATCCGATCCACCGCCGGGATCGAGGCGGTGCCATAGGCCAGCGCGGCAACCGCCTGGGCACCGCCGATGCGATAGATCTCGGTCACGCCGGCACGCCGAGCGGCAGCCAGCACCAGCGGGTTCAGGACGCCATCGGGTGACGGGACGCACATCGCGATCCGCGCCACGCCGGCGACCCGGGCTGGAATCGCGTTCATCAGCACGGATGACGGATAGGCCGCCTTGCCGCCGGGAACGTACAGGCCAACCGCATCCAGCGATGTCCAGCGCATGCCGGTCGTCACGCCCGCCGCGTCGGTCATGCGCAGATCCTGCGGCAATTGGGCGCGATGGAATGCCTCGATGCGCGTGGCCGCGAGATCGAGTGCCGCGGCAAGCTCCCCGGATACGGCGCCGACGGCGGCATCGACCTCGGCGGAACTGATGCGCAGGCGTTCGGGCGTCAGCGTCAGCCGGTCGAACCGGGCCGTATAGTCGATGACGGCCGTATCGCCGCGGGCGCGGACGGCGGCGATGATATCGGCCACGGCGCGGTCCACGGTTTCCGTGGTTTCGCGCGCCTGCGCCAGAAGGGAGGTGAACGACGCGTCAAAGCCGGCGTCGGCGGTCGAGAGGCGGATCATCCCGACGATGTAGCCGAAACCGCGCGGCGCGTCATGGGGGCTTGAACATTGATGGTCCTGAAGGCGATGGCTCGCCGGTCAGGCCCCTTGCCGCCTTAAGCCCGGCCACCCTCCATCGCGGCGCGGAACCGGGCGATCCAGGCGCCCACGAGCTCAGGCTGCGTCTTCAAAGCGGTCCGGTTGACGATCAGGCGGCTGGTGACCGGCGCAATGACCTCGGTTTCCACCAGGCCGTTGGCTTTCAGCGTTGAGCCGGTCTGCACCAGGTCCACGATCATCCGGCACAGCCCCAGGCCGGGTGCCAGCTCCATCGCGCCGTTCAGGTGCACCACCTCGGCATGCACGCCGCGGCTGGCATAATGGCGGCGGGCGATGTTCGGGTATTTCGTCGCCACCCGCACACGCGACCAGCGCGACGGATCGTCGGTTCCGGCGGTCTCCCGCGGCTCCGCGACCGAGACCCGGCATTTGCCGATGCCCAGATCCAGCGGGGCATACACCTCGGGGTAGTCGAACTCCATCAACACGTCGGCGCCGCATATGCCGATATGCGCCGCCCCGAAGGCCACGAACGTCGCGACGTCGAATGGCCGTACCCGCACCACGTCCAACCTCGGATCGTCGGTCGGGAAACGCAGCCGGCGGCTGTCCTCATCGGCGTAGTCGGCGGACGGCACGATGCCGGCACGCGCAAGCAGCGGGCCGCATTCCGACAGGATGCGTCCTTTCGGCAGTGCCAGGATCAGTGGCGTCGTCATATCCGGTCCAAGCGCGGACGCGGGGAAGGGGGCGGTCATGGGAACTCCGGCTCCTCGGTGGCAGGGTCTTAACGCACCGGGCGGGCATCCGGGAAGCCCGTCTCCTTCAATGCTTGGTTGCGTAGCCGAGAAGCGGTTCCACGCCGAGGTTTTTCGTCGCCCGCGTGTTCCGGTGTGGCATTGGGCCACCGGGTACGGATACAGTTCTGCACTGCATCGAACGCGGAACTGGCTCAGATGGCCAAAAAGAAGATCCTGATCCTCCGATGGGCCGGCAGCTCCTACGACTCCCTCGGCGGCCTGCTGGAGCTGGTTGCTCGGCGGTTCAACGAACAGGGGCTCGACGTCATTCTGTTTGCCGCCGACGGCCCGGAATGGCCGCAGCAGCTACTCACGCTTCTGCGGCAGGGTGAGATTGCCTTTGCCCTGACCATGTCGGGTATCGGTGCCGCTACGTTGTTGGACGGCAAGTTGCTGTGGGACGTGGTGCAGGTGCCGCTGTTCAACTGGTGTTGCGATCATCCGTGCTATTACCCGGTCCGGCACGTCATTCGCAGCCAGCACCTGCTGCATGGCTATGTCTTCCCCGATCACGCGCGCTACAGCCTGGCGCATTTCCGCGCCAATGGGGCAGCCTACGCGGTTCATCTGGGTATCCCGCCGCGTTCGATCTTCGGCAACGCGCCGGTGCCGGCAGCCGAACGGAATGGCCGGATCCTGTTTACGAAGACAGGCAAGGACACCAATGCGATCGAAGCAAGCTGGCGCGGCTATGTGCCGGAGATCGCGCATATCCTGTTCTGCGCCGCCGAGGAGTTGCTGCACCGTCCAACCGCCGATTTCATCCCCGTCCTGCAACAGATCAGTGAGCCGCGGGGATTGTTCTTCAACGGCAACAGCAACGTCGCCATGTTCCTGCTGGGCCAGCTCGACCCTTATATCCGGTACCGCAGGGCGAACATGCTGATGCGCTGGCTGCTGCAGCACCCGATCGATGTGTTCGGCTCGGGCTGGGAACACCTTGACTGGGACGGCGCGAAGGCCCGGTACCAAGGGCCGCTGACCTGGCGCACGATGCTGGACCGTCTGCCGGCCTATTCCGGCTGCCTGTCGATTAATCCGCTGGTCGAGGAATCGGTGCACGACCGGGTCTTCTTCGCCCTGGCCGCCGCGGTGCCGCCGGTCAGTGACAGCAACGCATTCTCCCGCACCAATATGCCGGGGCTTGAGCCGTACGCGTTTCGTTTCACCCAAAACCAGGTTGTGCAGGCGGTGGACGCGGTGCTGGCCGATCCGGTGACAGCCATCGGACGGACGGAGGAGGCGTGGCAGGCACTGGAACAACCGTTCAGCCTTCGCCGCTCCGCCAGTCAGATCGTCCAGTTCGTGGCGGCGCACCGGCTTAACAGCTCGGTCGGGCTGTAGGCGTGCGTGCAGTCCTGGTCGTCGGCGCCGGGTTCGCCGGCGCCGTCTATGCGCGCACGCTGGCCGAGGCCGGATACACGGTGCACGTGATCGACCAGCGGGATCATATCGGCGGCAACGCATTCGATTTCGTCGATGCCAACGGCATCCGTGTTCACCGTTACGGACCGCACCTGTTCCATACCAACGTCGCGCCGGTGTTCGCGTGGCTGCAACGCTTCGGGCGGTGGACGCCGTACCGGCACCGGGTCCGGGCTATCCTGCCGGATGGACGGCTTGTGCCATTGCCGGTCAATCTGGACACGATCAATCTGGTGTTCGGCGAAGCCCTGGCCACGGACGCCGAGGCGGAGGCCTTCCTGCGCCGCATCGCGGTGCCCATTGCCGAACCGCGCAACGCCGGTGAGCATCTGCGTGCCCGCATCGGTGACGTGCTGACAGACCTGTTCTTTCGGCCCTACACCAGAAAGATGTGGGGCCTGGAGCTTGAGGAAATGGACGCCAGCATCGTCCGCCGCCTGCCGATCCGGTTCGACAGCACGGATCAGTATTTCCCGGCGGACTGCTACCAGGCGTTGCCGACCGACGGCTATACAGCATTGTTCCAGGTCATATTCAATCATCCGGCGATTACGCTGCAGCTTGAAACAACCTTCGTGCGTGGGATGGAGCGGAATTACAGCTTCTGCTTCAACAGCATGGCGATCGACGCCTATTTCGACCACCGGCTGGGCGACCTGCCGTATCGGTCCCTGCGGTTCCACAGCAGGACCGTATCGTCCTGGGATCGCCACGACATCAGCGTGCGCAACTATACGGATACAGGTCCTTTCACCCGAGAGGCGTGGTGGCACTGCCTGCCAGACCATCTGGTGACGGAAACCGGGCGGCGCTCCGTCACCGTCGAGGAACCATGCGATTATCGCCAGAATAACAATGAGCGGTATTATCCTGTCAAAACCGCCGATGGGCGATACCAGACACTGTACCAGGAATACCGGAAACTGGCCGAGGCGCTGCCGAACATGACATTCATCGGCCGCTGCGGCACCTACCAGTATCTGGACATGGATCAGGTGATCAACCAGTCCCTGGCCGGCGCCCGCCGATGGCTGGCGGCGCGCGGCTGAGCCGTTTCACATAAGACTGGCACGGTTGCGCCGGACGGTCTGCGTCGTCGGGTGATCGGGTCCGAGCGTCTCCATATAGATCGACAGCGCCCAGTCCAGCGCCTGCTGCGCCGAGAAACTATCCCCCATATCTTTCAGCACGCCAGCCAGATTATTGGCATCCCGTGCAACGCTGGGGTGAAGCTGGCCCAGTGCGGCCTCATCGATGGCCAGGGCCCGCTCGAACGCTGCGTGGGCGCCATCGAGGTCGCCGAGATCGTGCAGAATCAACCCTAGATGGTTGATATCCGTCGCGGCTTCGGGATGTTCGGCGCCGAAGGCCTCGGTATGCAGGGCCAGGGCGCGCCGCAACTGTGCCTGTGCGTCGATCATGTCCCCCAATTCATGAGAAAGGCGGCCAAGCTCCCGCAGGTCGTTGGCCAGCGCCGGGTCATCGGGGCCCGACTCGCGCTGCCGCGACTCGATTGCAAACTCAAGCATATCGCGGCGCGCACGCAGGTCGGTCAGGTTTGGCACATCAGCACCTCATTGGTTTCGTTCGTCTGTTATCGGCTTGCCTGACTTCGGTGCTCAAGTCGGGAGAGCTTGCAAGAATAACGAAGATATTAGATTAACGAGCATTCTCTAACGAACATTTTAAAATAAATCAGGTTAGTTAAAGGTTTTATTAAGATTCTAGCAAAATCATAATACGTGGACAAATTTTAATGTTGCAAACAGTTGACGTA
>DAICYU010000290.1 GCA_027311485.1 Acetobacteraceae bacterium | reverse complement strand
CTGGCGTTTGCCGAACCGCTGTCGGGTCTGCTGCGACTCGATATGGATATCGCGCCGTCGCCAGTGGGTGCCGCGCTGGCGATCACGGCGGAAGGGCATCAGATGCCGCCGGTTGTGCCGGTTCCCGGCATCAACACCTGGCTGCTGCCCCTGTCCGTGACCCAGGGCAGGACCGACCTGGAAATCCGCCTGCATGTCGCCAACGCCGTGCGTCCGGTCGACCTCGGCCTTGCGGATGACCGGCTGCTTGGCGTTGGCGTCTGCAGCGTCGGGATCACGCCGGTTGAGGGCGGGGTCTGCACCGTCGGGCAGATGCTGTCCCTGGGCAACGGCCAGGTGCTGCCACACGTCCTGCACCGTGGCTGGCATAAGCAGGAGCCCTGGGGTGTGTGGACGAGCGGCGCCGAAGCATCGCTGCGGCTGATCCTAATCGAACCGCTGGGGGATTTTCATCGCCTGGACCTGGACCTGCAGCTGACGCCGGTCATGACGGACCTGATCCTGACCGTGAACGGTGTGCTGTTGACGCCGGCCCGCGTGAAGCCCGGCGTCAACAGCTGGACTCTGCCGCCAGGCTGCGTGGCGGGCGCGGAGCACGTGAATATCGGCCTGCGGGTATCGAAAACGTATTGCCCAGCGGCCGACGGGGCGTCCACCGACGATCGCGTCCTGGGCATCGGCGTAAAAGCGATCGGCCTGTTCCCGGCGCCGGCGACGCCGCCATGGCCCGTCGGCGAGCTGCTGCCGGTCAACGCCACGGTCGGGTGGCGTGGCATCTACCCTGGCGGATGGCACCGGCTGGAGCCTTGGGGTGTGTGGTCGGACCGTGCCGAGGCGTCGCTGCGGTTCCGCTTCGATGCGCCGCTGCATGGCCCGGTCACGTTGCTGCTGAACGTCGCCGCAGCCCCGCGTACGCAGCTTCTCACGCTGATCGTGGACGGGACCCAGCTGCCGGCGGTGCGGCCGGATAACGGCCTGAACCGGTGGGCGCTGCCGGCCGACTGCACCGAAGGCAAGACCAGCCTGACGATCCATCTGCTGGTTGACGCGGTCGTTCGTCCGGTCGACATCGGGCCATCCGTTGATGACCGGACGCTGGGCGTCGGCATCCGCGGCGTTGGTTTCCAAGCCTCCGGCTGAGGCTTCCAGGTGCTCCGCTGACGCGCGGGTCATTTGCTGGCCCCGCGCCGGCGGGTTATCCAGCCCCCGAACACGCGGAAACGGACACGCGGATAATATCGCCTGGAGGAAACAATGCCATTGGATCAGCCTCGCACCGGCTCCGACTGGATTGCGCCCGATTGCGCCGGCATGGATTTCTACGTCGCAGATCCGGGATTGCGTGACCGGCTGGCCGCCTATCTGCCGGCCCCGGTGCTGGAGCAGCTGACGCCGCATTATCAGCGCCTCGGCAAGCTTGCCGGCGGCCGGCTGGATGAGCTGGCGCGGATCGCCGACCGTCATCCGCCGGTACTGCACCCGCGCGACCGCTTCGGCCGCGATGAGGACTGGATCGAATACCACCCGGCGTATCGGGAGATGGAGCAGATCGCCTTTGGCGACTTCCAGTTCCATGCCATGGCGCATCGTGGCGGCGTGCTGGGGATGGACCGGCCGCTGCCGCCGGTCGCCAAATATGCCTTTCAATACCTGTTCGTGCAGGGCGAATTCGGGCTGATGTGCCCGATCAGCGTGACCGATACCTCGATCCATCTGATCCGCAAGTTCGGCAGCAACGCCCTGCAGGACTACCTGCTGCCGAAGATGCTGTCCGCCGACCTTGCCACGATGTGGAAAGGCACGCAGTTCATGACCGAGAAGGCAGGCGGCTCGGACGTGGGCGCGCTCGAGACGGTGGCGCGCCAGGAAGACGGCATCTGGCGGCTGTATGGCGAGAAATGGTTCTGTTCCCATACCGACGCAAATGTCGCGCTGATCCTGGCTCGGCCGGACGGTGCGCCGGCCGGCACACGCGGGCTGGCGCTGTTTGCCCTGCCACGGCACACAAGGGACAACCGGCGCAACGTCTATCGGATCGTCCGGCTGAAGGACAAGCTGGGCACGAAGTCCATGGCGTCAGGCGAAATCAGGCTGGAGGGGGCGGAAGCCTATCTGGTCGGCCAGCCCGACCAGGGCCTGAAGCAGATGATGGAGCAGGTGAACCTGTCCCGCCTGTCGCATGGTGTGCGTGCCGCGGCGATGATGCGCCGGTGCTTCAACGAAGCGGTGGCCGCATCGGCCGGGCGTACCGCGTTTGGCCACACGGTGGTCGATTTCCCGCTGATGCGTCGGCAATTGATGAAGCTGCTGGTGCCGGCCGAACAGGCGCTGTCGGTGGCGTTTTGCACGGCTGACGCGCTGGCGCGGAGCGCATCGCCGGACGCGACGGCACGCAGCGCGGTGGCCGGGGCAACGGGACCGGCGGCGCTGACGGAGCTGCGCATCCTGACCGGATTGCTGAAGCTGCGCGCCTGCCGCGACAACGTGGTGGTGGCGACCGGCGCGATGGAGGCGCGGGGCGGCAACGGCTACATTGAGGACTGGGTCAATCCGCGCCTGATCCGCGATGCGCAGGTCGGGCTGCTGTGGGAAGGCACCAGCAACATCAACGCGCTGGATGTCATCAGCCGAGCGGTGGGAAAAGGCGGGGCGCAGCGGGCGCTGCACGCGATGCTGCTGGGCCGCCTGGAGGAGGCCGCCGCGCTGCCGGCCGCGTTCCGGAAGGCACTCGGTGCGGCGCTGGACCGCGCGGTCGCGCTGGTGGAGCATGTTGCGGAGCGCGGGCAGGAGACATTGGTTCGGCAAGCCTCGACTGCGCTGTACGATGCCACCAGCGCGGTGCTGCTGGCGTGGGAAGGCACGCGGCCCGGCGCCGATGCTCGGCGCACGCTGCTGGCGCGCTTCGTGCTGGCGCATCGCCTTTCGCCGGCTGATCCGCTCGCCCCGGAGGCGGCCGCGTGGGAAGGGCCGGCGACGGATGCCCTGCTGGGCGCCAGACGCCTTGCCATGGCCGATGTCGCGCCGCTGCTGGACTGACTGCGGCAGACTCGATCACAAGCCGGTTGGCTTCGGTGGATAATCGCAGGGCAACCGCGTCCCGGAACAAACCCGTGCGTTGTGCAAGCGTCATCAATGGGAACAATGCAGGAGGCCAGCATGATGTCGAACGCAGGACCGTTCGCGCGCCGTAGGAAATGGGTTCGACGGGCGATTGCCTCGGCGTCGCTGATCGGCATCCTCGGCCTGGCGGCGTGTGAGACGCCGCAGGAGCGGGTCACGAACAAGGAAGACCGGCTTGCCGCGGCGGGCTTTCTGGTGCGGCCGGCCAATACACCACAACGGCAGGCGATGTTGAGCACGCTGCCGCCGCACAGGTTCCTGCGCCGCGTGCATGGTGATAAGGTGACCTATGTCTATTCAGACCCGCTTGTCTGCGACTGCCTGTATGTCGGGACGGAACAGGCGTACAATCACTATCGCCTGCTGATGGAGCAGGAGCGGATCGCCAACGAACAGGAGATGGCGGCCGAGGAATACAACGACGCGGCCTGGAACTGGGGTGCGTGGGGTCCGTGGGGACCGGGCTGGGGTTTCGGACCCGGCTGGTAGCCTAACCTGGCTTGGGCGCTGCCTTCGCAGGGCAGCGGTATCACTCGTCCCTTGCGGCTGAATGCCGGGTGCGGCGCCGTAGCCATCGCGGCGCCTGTATCGTCTCGAAGACCGGATACAGCGAGGGCACGACCAGCAGCGTCAGAAGTGTCGCCGTGATCAGGCCGCCGATCACCACGGTGGCCAAGGGACGCTGGACGCTTGCCCCGACACTCGTCGACACAGCCATCGGCACGAAGCCGATCGACGCGACCAGCGCCGTCGTCAGCACCGGCCGGAGTCGTTTCTCAGCGGCATCGCGAGCCGCGTCACGTCCCTGGCCGCCGGCCTCCCGTTCCTCATTGATGTAGCTGACCAGCACCACGCCATCGAGGATGGCGACCCCGAAGACGGAAATGAACCCGATGGCGGCCGTCACGCTGAACGGCATGCCACGCAGTAGCAGGGCCACGATACCGCCGGTTGCCGCCATCGGCACGTTCAGGAAGATCAGTGCCGCCTGCCGCAGGCTGCTGAAATTCAGGTACAGCATCAGAAAGATCAACGCCAGGGCGATCGGCACGACCAGCGCAAGCCTGTAGGAGGCGCTGCGAAGGTTCTGAAACTGCCCGCTCCATTGCAATGTGTAGCCCGACGGCAGGTGCAACGCCTGCGGTACTTTGTGCTGGGCTTCGGTGACGAAGCTGTTCACGTCACGGCCCTGCACGTCGATGTCGATGATCTGCCGCCGCCGCAGCTGATCCCGCAGAACCTCCGGCGGGCCTTCGGCCACGCTCACATTCGCCACGTCCGCCAATGTCACGGCCTGGCCGTTGGACATCCCGATCGGCAATGCCTGGATGCGCGATGCGCTGGCCCGCGCGTCGGGCGCCAGCCGCACCTGGATCGGCGTCTGGGAATCGTTCTGCCCATACACCGTGCCGACGGTACGCCCGCCAATCGCCTGCACCACCGCCAGCGCGTCGGTGGCGCTGATCCCGAACCGTGCCAGCCGCGTGCGGTCGATCGAAATCGTAACCGACGGCAGCACGCCGGGCCATTCGGCCTGGACGTTCGACGCGCCCTTGATCGAGCGCAGGGTCTTGACCGCCTTGTCCGCCAGGGCGCGCAACGTGCCGAGATCATCGCCGAAGATGCTCAGCGCCACCGGCGTCCGCGCGCCCTGCAGCAGATCGTCCATGCGCATCCGGATCGGTTGGGAAAATTCCCAGCTGACGCCGGGGATCGACGCTTTCAGCTTTTTCTCGATGGCAGCGCGGATTCCCTCCTGCGTCGGCGCCGTGGTCCATTGGCCGGGCGGCTTCAGGATCACGTAGCTGTCGGTGCTCTGCACGCCCATCGGGTCGGTCGGCACGGCGGCGCTGCCGGTCTGGGAAACGACGGTCTGCACATCGGGGAAGCTTTTGATGACCTTTTCGATTTCCGTCACCGTTCGCAGCGATGCGGTCAGGTTGATGCTGGGCAGCTTGTTCGACGTCACCACGATCGCGCCTTCCTGCAGCGTCGGGATGAACTCGGCGCCAAGCTGCATCGCCAGCACCACCGCACCGGCGAACAGCACGCCGGCAATGCCGAAGGTGATCCATGGGTGGTCCGTGGTTCGGCGCAGCACCGGCGTGTAGCCCTTGCGCGCCCAGCGAACCGTGAATGAATCCTGCGCCGGCGGCTTCGCGCTCAGGAATGTGGACGCCAGCGCCGGGACCACGATCATGGTCATCGCCAGCGCACCGGTCAGCGCCATCATCACGGTCAGCGCCATCGGGCGGAATTCCTTGCCCTCGACACTTTGCAAGGTCAACACCGGCACATAGACGATCAGAATGATCAGCACCGAGAAGATCACCGGCTTGGCGACTTCGGCCGCGGCTTGCGGAACGATCCGGGCGAGGTTGCCGCGATCCACTCCCTCGGCCGCGGTCTGATGACGCAGGACGTTTTCCACCAGCACGACCGCGCCGTCGACGACCAGCCCGAAATCGATTGCCCCCAGGCTCAGCAGATTGCCGGGAATGCCGAAGGCGCGCATGCCGGCGAACGCGATCATCATCGAAAGCGGAATGACCGCCGCGACGATCAGCCCGGCGATGCCCATCAGGATGAACATCCAGCGCCAGCCGAAGCTCAGCATCAGCAGGGTCAGGATCGGCACGCCGATGGCGGTCCCGAGCGGCCCGGCGCTG
>DAICYU010000028.1:11095-16967 GCA_027311485.1 Acetobacteraceae bacterium | reverse complement strand
AGAGGAAAAAATGTTCGGGACCTACCGCGTCGCGGATTTCGATATTGGCGCCATCCAGAGTGCCAATGGTCAGTGCCCCGTTCATCATGAACTTCATGTTGCTCGTGCCGCTCGCTTCGTATCCTGCCGTCGAGATTTGATTTGAAACGTCGCTGGCAGGGATCACCCGTTCGGCCACGGAAACGCTGTACTCCGGCAGGAACACGACCGAGAGGCGGCCTCGCATGGCCGGATCGCGGTCGATGGTGGCTGCCAGATTATTGAGAAACTTGATGATGATCCTGGCCAGATGATAGGCAGGCGCCGTCTCAAGCCCGGGATTATGCCGGAGCCGGTTGTAAAGAACGACGATGCGCAGCGCATTCAACATCTGCCGCTTGTACTCGTGGATGCGCTTGACCTGGCTGTCGAAGATTGCGTCCGGATCGACCTTCACCCCCGATGTGGCGTTAAGCCACTGCGCAAAGCCGATCTTGGCATTGCGCTTGGCTTGTCGCACCGCATCGCGAAAGCCTGCCTCCTCGGCGAGCGGCTGAAGCTTTGCCAGTTGCGCGAGATCGGTGATCCAGCCTTCGCCAATGGCATCGGTGATGGTGTCGGCAAGGGACGGATTGGCAAGCAACAGCCAGCGCCGTGGCGTGACACCGTTCGTCTTGTTGCAGAAACGCTCCGGGTACAGTGCCGCCAGGTCCCTGAGCGTCACCGTGCGCAACAGCCGGGAGTGGATGGCAGCGACCCCGTTTGTGCTGTGGGAGCCGACAACGGCAAGATTGGCCATCCGGACCTTAGGTGTGTCCCCTTCCTCGATCAGGCTCACGCGTTGGATGCGGCCGCCGTCGCCGGGAAAGTGGACTCTGACCTCATCGAGAAGGCGGCGGTTGATCTCGAATATGATCTCAAGATGCCGCGGCAGCAGTTGCTCAAACCACGCCACGGGCCATTTCTCCAGCGCCTCGGGCAGCAGCGTATGGTTCGTATAGGCAAGTGTCTGTCGTGTCAGGTCCCAGGCCATATCCCAGCCAAGGCCGGCGTCATCGAGCAGGATTCGCAGCAGTTCAGGGATAGCGAGGCTCGGATGCGTGTCATTGAGCTGGATTGCGACTTTCCGCGGCAACATCTGCCAATCGGCATTGGTCCGGCGGAAGCGTCGTATCAGGTCCGCCAGTGAACAGGCGGCCAGGAAATACTCCTGTGCGAAACGAAGAGCCTGCCCCATGCTCGTGCTGTCGTCGGGATACAGCACCCGCGTCAGCGATTCGGCCGAAAGCCGGCCGGCCAGCGCACTGACAAACTCGCCGGCGCTGAAAGCCTGGAAGTCAAAAACATCGGACACCGCGGCAGCCCAGAGGCGGAGCGTGTTGACGGTTCTGCCGCCATAGCCCACTATCGGACGATCGAAGGGCAAGCCCCATACGGTCGAAGGGCGTCCGGGAATCACACCCAACGTCCCACCCTTGACTTCGAAGGAGCAGCCGAACCTGACCGCCACCTTCTCCTGCGGCCGCGCGACCTCCCATGGGTCAGGCCGGCGCAGCCAGTTATCCGGCTGCTCGCGTTGCCAGCCGGCCTCGATCGTCTGCCGGAAGATGCCGTATTCATAACGCAGCCCGTAGCCCATGGCGGGAAGCTGCATCATGGCCATTGAGTCGAGGAAGCACGCTGCCAGACGGCCAAGCCCGCCATTGCCAAGGCCAGCATCGGGCTCTTGTTCGAGCAAGTCCACCGGATCGAGGCCTTTCTCCTGAATCAGCCGCAGCGCAACTGGATCGAGGAGAAGGTTGGTGACATTGCTGGCCAGGGAGCGTCCGATCAGAAACTCCATGGACAAATAGTAGATCCGCTTCGGATTCTGCCGCTCATACGTCTGGTCGGTACGGAGCCATCTTTGGGACAGCACATCGCGCACCGAGCGGGCGATCGCCTCATAGCGTTCCCGCGATCCTGTTGCCGTCAGATCAACGACGTTGTCGAACATCAGGTGGCGCTCATAAAGTGCATCGCTCGTTCCAGTAAACTGGATTGGGCCACACCCGTACTGCTGAAGCAGCGCGTTGATCCCTGGTGTCGTCGATGGCCGAGCGGTTGAAGAAGCCGGGTCTGTAATCATAGGCTCATCCTTCCGCCACGATCGGCGACTATGCGAGCATTACGAATACTATCCGATTACTATGCCATTATGCCACTCAGCGCGGGATTGTGAATGACCACGCTGCAATGCACCGCAGTCCGGGCTGACATCCCGGCTCGGACGGCGAGCAGGAGCAGCAAGGGGATGCATCGGCCAAAAGCGCGCAACGCGCGGTGTGAAGCACGACTAGGGGGTAGGATCGGATGGTGGGCGCGACAGGGATTGAACCTGTGACCCCCGCCGTGTGAAGGCGATGCTCTCCCGCTGAGCTACGCGCCCATCCGTCATCGGGGAGCCGGCTCTGTAACGGCTCCTCGCGTCGGATGCAAGCCCCGCTTTCACGGGCCTGAAATCATATTTCCGGGCTCACACCACAGCCAGCTTATCCACCTTCCCGGTCAGCACCGCCAGTTCCTCGGCCGTCAGGCTCTCCCGTGCCAGCAATTCCTTCGCCGCCCGGTGCAACACGTCCGCGCGCGCCGTCAGCACCTCCGTCGCCCGATGGAATGCCGTCTGCACCAGATCGTGGATCAGCCGGTCGATCGTCTGCGCCGTCGTTTCGCTGTAGGCCCGCGGCGGCTCGATGTTCGGCATCGGCCCGTTCAGGAAGCTGTGCTGCTCCCGCTCGAACACCACCGGCCCGAGTTCCTCGACCATGCCGAACCGGGTCACCATCGCGCGGGCGATGTCGGTGACCTTCTGCAAATCGTCCGCTGCCCCGGTGGACAGCTTATGGAACACCAGCACCTCGGCAGCCCGTCCACCCAGCAGCACGGCCATCTTGTTCTCCAGCTCCTCCCGGCTCATGAGGAACCGATCCTCGGTGGGCCGCTGGATCGTATAGCCCAGGGCACCGACACCGCGCGGGATGATCGACACCTTATGCACCGGATCGGTGCCCGGCAGGGACAACGCCACCAGCGCGTGCCCGAGTTCATGGTACGCCACCGTCTCCCGCTCCTTCGGGCTGAGCACGCGCGTGCGGCGCGCCAGCCCGGCGACAACCCGCTCCACGGCCTCATTCGCGTCGGACATCTCCACCGCGGCCGCGCCGCGGCGGGTGGCCAGCAGTGCCGCCTCATTCACCAGGTTGGCCAGATCGGCGCCGGTCATGCCGGGGGTGAGTTCCGCAAGCTTCTCCGGCGTGACATCCGGTGACGCCTTCACCTTCCCCAGATGCAGCCGCAGGATCGCCGCCCGCGCTCCCTTGTCCGGCCGGTCCACCAGCACCTGCCGGTCGAAGCGGCCGGCCCGCATCAGCGCCGGGTCCAGTATCTCGGGCCGGTTCGTCGCCGCCAGCAGCACAACGCCGACGCGCGGATCGAACCCGTCGAGTTCGACCAGCAGCTGATTGAGTGTCTGCTCCTTCTCGTCATGGCCGCCGATCCCGCCATAGGCGCTACGGGAGCGGCCCAGCGCATCCAGTTCGTCAATGAAAATGATGGCCGGCGCTTTTTCCTGCGCCTGCTTGAATAGGTCGCGTACCCGTGCGGCCCCCACGCCCACGAACATCTCGACGAACTCGGACCCGGAGATCGAGAAGAACGGCACACCCGCCTCCCCCGCTACCGCACGCGCCAGCAGGGTCTTGCCCGTGCCGGGCGGGCCGACCAGCAGTACGCCCTTGGGCACATGCGCGCCCAGCACGCCGTAACTTGCCGGATCCTTCAAAAAATCGATGATTTCCTTCAGTTCCTCCTTCGCCTCATCGGCGCCGGCGACGTCGGCGAACGTCGTCTTCAGATTTGTCTCGACATAGACTTTCGCCCGGGACTGACCGACCGACATCAGCCCGCCGCCCATGCCCATGTTGGATACCGCCCGGCGCCAGCCAAACGCCCACAGCGCGTAGAACCCGATCAGCGGGATGATCCAGGACAGCAGGTTGGACCAGAACGGATTTGGCACTACCCCGGTGTAGGTCACGCCCGCCGCCTGCAACTCCTTCTGCAGATCGGCCGGCACAGCGGTGGTGGAAAACACCTTCCGCCCCTGCTTGTCCGCCTCCTTCAACGTCCCGTACAGACGGGATCCCTCGACCTGCACCGAGTCGATCTTGTGATCCTGCAGCATGGTCAGGAAGTCGCTGTATTTCAGCGTCACCACCGACTGGTTCGCCGCCCACCAGCTTTGCAGCAGCATCAGCACGATGAACGCCAGGATCCAGTACCCGGCATGAGCACCCATCTGCTGTTTGTTGGGTTTCTGCCCATCCGGATGAAGCTGGAAGCCTTTCCGCAAGGTCGAACCGACCTTCTGCAGCGTATTGCGCGGCGGAGTCTTGGTGGGCCGACGCTCCCCCGGTGGCATCATATCGGGCATATCTGTCCCTTTTCGCGGCATGAAACCCGTTTACAGCCACAAATTGGGGTGCGGCTTTGCGATGCCGCAAGTCCGGTTGCCTGATCAGCCGGATGCATTATGCAGTGCCGCACGGAATGTGACCGGGAACAGGACAAGAAATGAGTACGAGTGCAACAAAACCCACGCAAGCGGCCATGCTGCTTGCCCGGCTGGACCGCCTGCCAGCCACCAAGCACGTCTGGCAAATGGTCGCGCTGCTGTCGCTGGGCGGGATGTTCGAATTCTATGACCTGTTCCAGACCGCGTATGTCATCCCGGGCTTGGTCAAGGCTGGCCTGCTGACCGGCGTCTCGGTGGGCATCTTCACCGGGCCGGGGCTGTTCGTCGCCTCCACCTTCGCCGGCCTGTTCATCGGCACCTTTGTCTTTGGCTTCGCCGCCGACCGGTATGGCCGGCGCACCATCTTCACCTACTCCATGCTGTGGTATAGCGCCGCCAACCTGGTCATGGCCTTCCAGGGCACCGGCCTGTCCGTCTGCCTGTGGCGCCTGATCGCCGGCATCGGCATCGGCGTGGAACTCGTCACCATCGATACGTTCATTGCCGAGCTGGTGCCGAAGCACCTGCGCGGGCGGGCTTTTGCCTTCAATCAGATGGTGACGTTCGCCGTCGTCCCGGTCGTGGCCTTCCTGGCCTACATGCTGGTGCCGCGGGCTCCTTTCGGGTTGGATGGCTGGCGCTGGGTGGCGCTCATCGGCTCCGCCGGCGCACTGGCGGTCTGGTTCCTGCGCCGCGCCCTGCCGGAAAGCCCACGCTGGCTGATCAATCAAGGTCGTGCCGCCGAGGCCGAAGCCGTCACCGCGGCGATCGAGGCGCGTGTGTCCGCCGACCTGCGCGGCGCACCGCTGCCGCCACCCGCCGCCCACGCCGTGGAGAAGCTGGAACCGACCGGCCGCTTCGCCGAAATCTGGCAGCCCCCCTATGGCAGGCGTACCACCATGCTGATGGTGTTCCAGTTCTTCCAGACCTTCGGCTTCTACGGCTTTGCCGCGTGGGTGCCGACGCTGATCGCCAGGCAGACCGGCATCAACCTGCAGGCCAGCCTGCTGTATTCGTTCATCATCGCCATCGCCAACCCGTTCGGGCCGATGCTGGCGATGCTGTTCGCCGACAGGATCGAGCGGAAATGGCAACTCGTCGGCGCCGCCGTCGGTATCGGCGTGTTCGGCATGATCTTCGCCCAACAGACGGGCATGGGGCCGCTGATCCTCCTGGGCGTGCTGATCACCCTGGCGAACAACATCCTCTCCTACTCCTTCCATGGCTATCAGACGGAGCTGTTCCCCACCCGCATCCGCGCCCGGGCGGTCGGCTTCACCTACTCCTTCAGCCGGATCAGCACCGTGTTCGCCAGCTTCGTCATCGCCTTCTTCTTGAAGA
>DAICYU010000028.1:0-11085 GCA_027311485.1 Acetobacteraceae bacterium | reverse complement strand
GCTGATCGCGTTCGCCATGCTGATGGTGGTGCTGTCGATCGGGATCTTCGGTCCCCGCACGCGCGATATGGAGCTGGAGCAGATATCCCACTGAACCCCTGCCCCACTGACCCGCCGCCCTGCTGACTGAAATCCACGGCGCCCGCGGCCATCCCTGCGATGGCCGCTTGGCTCTACCTGGACGCAGGTTCCTGTTGCGGCCACTTGTTGGATAGGGTAGCCCCCTATCCATGACCCACACGATCCGCGAAAAGCAGAAGCTGTTGGCACGGGTCCGCCGGCTGCGCGGACAGGTCGAGGCGATCGAACGCGCGCTGGAAAACGAAGCGGGGTGCGACTCCATCATGCACCTGATCGCCGGCGCCCGCGGTGCCATGGCCGGACTGATGGCCGAGGTGGTCGAGGACCATGTCCGCACCCATCTGCTCGACCCGGCAGCCACACCGGCCAACGGCGAAGCCGTCGAACAGCTGCTCGACGTGATTCGCAGCTACTTGAAATGAGTGGATTTGACATGAAGGTGCGCCATGGAACCGCATAGCCATATCTTCCTGGGCGAGGGGCACGAACTGGCGGAACGGCGCACCTGGGGGGTAATCTGGCTGTGCAGCGCGATGATGGCGCTGGAAATCGTCGGCGGACTGCTGTTCGGCTCCATCGCCCTGGTCGCCGACGGCCTACACATGAGCACCCATGCCGGCGCCCTGCTGCTGGCCGCACTGGCCTACCGTTATGCGCGCCGCCATGCGACCGACCCGCGCTTCACCTTCGGCACCGGCAAGCTCGGTGACCTCGCGGGTTTCACCAGCGCTATCGTGCTGGCCATGATCGCCGTGCTGATCGGCTGGGAGGCGGTGACGCGGTTCATGGAACCGGTGCCGATCCACTTTGCCGAGGCAATCCCGATTGCCTGCCTGGGTCTGGTGGTCAACATCGCCAGCGCCTGGCTGCTGAGCGGCGGGCATCATCACCATCATCACGGACACGACCACGGTCATGACCACCATGGGCACAACCACCACGACGCGGAAACCCGCATCATGGACCTGGGTGGCGTCCAGCTGATGCTGGAAATCTTTGAGGACGGCGTGCCGCCACGTTTCCGCATTCACGCCCCGCTGGCGGCGCAGGGCATCTGGCTGGAAACCCACCGGCCCGACGGCACCAGCCAGCGCTTTAGCTTCATCGACCGCGGCACGATGCTCGAAAGCAATGAGGAAATTCCCGAGCCGCATGAATTCACCGTCCACCTGCACCACGGCGATGCCAGTGCCTCCAGCGTGTTCGCCGAACACGCCCATGGTGCGACGGATCACGACAACAATATGCGCGCCGCCATTGTGCATGTGGTGGCCGATGCCGCCGTCTCGGTCCTGGTGATCCTGGGTTTGGTGCTGGCCCGCGGCTTCGGCTGGATCTGGATGGACCCGCTGGCCGGCATCGTCGGCGCCTGCGTCATCGCCAGCTGGGCCTATGGCCTGGTGCGCGATACCGGCCGTATCCTGCTGGACATGAACCCCGACCGTCAGTTGACCGAGCGTCTGCGTCAGGAAATCGAAACCAACGGCGACCGCCTGACCGACCTTCACATCTGGCGGCTTGGTCCCGGTCATCTGGGCGCTGTGCTGTCCGTGGTCACCGCCGGGAACCACCGCCCCGAGGACTACCGCCAGCGCCTGCGGCACTACACCATGCTGTCGCACGTCACCGTCGAGGTGCATCCGCAGTGACCCCGCCGGATGTCACCGATCGGCTACGCCGCTTTGCCGACCTGCTGCTGCGCTGGAACGCCAAGCTGAACCTGATTGCGCCACGCGACGCCCCGATGCTGTGGCAGCGTCATATCCAGGACAGCCTGCAACTGGCGCCGCTGATCCAGCCCGGGACGGACCGCGCCATCGACCTGGGCAGCGGCGGCGGCTTCCCCGGGCTTGTGCTGGCCATCGCCACCGGCATTCGCTTCGACCTGATCGAGTCCGATCAACGCAAAGCCTCCTTCTTGCGCACCGCTGTGCTGGAAACCGGCGCGCCCGCGACGGTGCACGCCTGCCGGATCGAAGACGCGCTGGTCGCGCCCGCCTCCCTGGTCACCGCCCGCGCCCTGGCCCCGCTGCCCCGCCTGCTGCCACTGGTCGCGCCACTGTTGGCACCCAACGGGATCTGCCTGCTGCTGAAAGGCGCCAAGGTCGATGAGGAGCTGATGGCTGCAGAGAAGGACTGGACGATGACGATGAAGCGGGTGCCAAGCCGGACAGGACCCGATGGTGTGGTGCTGCGGCTGTCGGAGGTGCGTGGACGGCACTGACCAGAGAAGAATAATCTCCGGGGGCGTGGCGGAACGCAATCCCCAACCATCACGCCGCCGGATACGTGACCGCGCATAAATTCAATTTATACGCGAAGTCGTATATCATTACTTTAGCTGCGATCCCGTATATTGAAAAAATATACTCGATCGCGTATATTCGTCCCTGGAGGTTGCCATGAGCGAGCAGATCGCCCGGACCGAGAAGCAACTCGGCGCCATCGTGCGACGAGCGCGGAAACAGGCCGGCCTGACCCAGGGTCATCTCGGCGAACGCATCCATCTGCGTCAGGGAACGATTTCAAGGCTTGAGGCGGGAGAGCCCGCCGTCCAACTCCATACCGCAATGGAAGCGCTCTCGGCACTTGGGCTCGAACTGGTCATACGTCCCCGCACCCGCGGCACGGCCGCGGAGATCGAGGACCTGTTCTGATGACGCGGCGCAGGGCACACAGGCCACTCAACGTATTCCTGAATGGCCGGGTCGTCGGCGTTCTGAGGCGGGAGGCGACCGGCGCCATCGACTTCCAGTATGCCCGGGAATGGCTGGACTGGACAAATACATTCCCGGTCTCCTTATCGTTGCCCCTGCGTGAGGACCGATACATCGGCGCGCCGGTGGTCAATGTGTTTGACAACCTCCTGCCGGACCGTGAGTCCATCAGACGGCGGGTCGCCGAGCGTGTAGGTGCCGACGGAACCGATGCGTATAGCCTGCTGACGGCGCTGGGCCATGACTGCGTCGGCGCCCTGCAATTTATCCCTGATGGTGACGACGCGGGCAGCGTCGGTGCCGTCGCGGGCAAGCCTGTCTCGAACGACGACATAGGCGAACTGCTCGGGAACCTCGCAACCTCGCCGCTCGGCATCAGCGACGACACGGATTTCAGGATCTCGATCGCCGGCGCCCAAGAGAAGACGGCCCTTCTGCGTCGTGACGGCCAATGGTTCAAGCCGACTGGCAAGACTGCAACAACTCACATCCTGAAACCGCAGATAGGACAGTTGCCGAACGGCGTCGATCTCTCCAACAGCGTCGAGAATGAATATCTCTGCCTGAAGCTGATGGAAGCGTTGGGCGTGCAGGCCGCGAAGGCGGAGATCGCCGAGTTCGCTGGCCGACGGACACTGATTGTCGAACGGTTCGACCGGCGCTGGACAAGAGACGATCGCCTGCTACGGCTGCCTCAGGAGGATTGCTGCCAGGCGCTTTCGGTGCCGCCGACCCGCAAATACCAGTTGGATGGCGGCCCCGGCCTGCGCGATGTGGTTACTCTGCTGAAGGGCAGCGACACGCCGGACACCGACGTCACGATGTTCATGCGCGCCAACATCATCTTCTGGCTGCTTGGCGCGACGGATGGCCATGCCAAGAATTTCAGCGTGTTCATCACGCCCGGCGGCCGGTTTCGCATGACACCTGTCTATGACGTGCTCAGCGCGCAGCCGAGCCTGGATGCGGGCCAGATCAACCGGAAACAGTTCAGGCTTGCGATGTCGTTGGGAAAGAACCGGCATTACCGTGTCGATGACATCATGCCACGGCACTTTCTGCAGACCGCAGACCTCGCCGGGGTCGGGCTATCCGCCATGCGCTCGATTTTTGAGGATCTTGGACAGACCGCCCAGCAAAGGGCGACAGCGGTAGTGGCGGCGCTGCCGCGGGACTTCCCAGGGCAGTTGGTCGACTCGGTGATGTCTGCGATCATCGCGCGGTCACGCCTGTTGGCGGCTTTCGATACCGGCACCGACCTGCACTACCGCACCCCGGGCCGATAATCGGCCAGCGCATGACCGACTGGGGCGGGATCAGGTAATAACGCCGGCCATAAAGTTTCCAATCTGAAACGCAACAACGCCGCCAGTATAACGGCGTCGGTCAGCCGAGCGCGTCGATCAATCTGGGCTGCGGCCAGTCGGCCGCGACATATAAGCAAATCGACGGCTTCCCCGCAGCCGTCACAACTCATTACGACGGCAGTAAAGCCAGACTCTACCCGTTTCCAGAACGTCTCAACCCTCAGAACTTCTCAACCCAGGGCCGCAGTTCGACTTCCCATGTCCATGCACTGCGCGGCTGTGTTGCCACGTGCCAGTACGTCTCCGCAATGGCGTCCGGGTCCAGCATGCTGTCCGGACTCCCCTCCGGATCAGGCCGGGCGGTGCTGCGAATCCCGCCGTCGATGACGAAATGCGCGACATGCACCCCCTTCGGCGACAGCTCGCGCGCCAGGCTCTGCGCCAGCCCGCGCAGCGCGAACTTGCCCATCGCGAACGATGACGAGTTCGCGTACCCTTTCACGCTCGCCGAAGCCCCGGTCAGCAGGATTGCCCCCGACCCACGCCCCAGCATATGCCGCGCGGCCTGCTGCGCCACCAGGAAGCCGCCATAGCCGCTGACCATGATCGCCTGCCGCACCGCCTCGGGGTCCAGGTCCGTCACAGGCCCGCGCACCCGCCCGCTGGCGTTGTAAACCACGATGTCCGGCACGCCTTGTGTTGCGATCACCACATCGAACAGCGCGGCAACCTCCTCCGGTTCCGTCGCCTCGCAGGCGAACGTCGTCCCGGCGGTTTCCTCAGCCAGTTTCGCCAGTTTGTCCGGATCGCGTGACGCCATCGCCACCTGCAGCCCCTTGCGGGCGAACAGCCGAGCGAGGGAGGCACTCAAGCCGGCGCCGGTGCCGACAATCAGGGCGGTTTTCGGGTCCATCTCAGCGGCCTCCAGAAATCGGGACATTGATACCAGTGATGTAGGATGCCTCGGACGACAGCAGCCACAAGACTGCGTTGGCAACCTCCTCGGTTGTGCCGACACGTCCCATCGGCACACCGCCGACCAGCCTGGTCAGCCGGTCAGGCAAGCCGGCGCGGGCATGCAGGTCGGTCTGGATCAACCCGGGGCTGACGGCGTTCACGCGGATGCCGCGCGTCGCCAGTTCCCGGGCCGCGCCTACCGTCAGGCTGTCCAGCGCGCCTTTCGACGCGGCGTAGTGAATCCACTCACCCGCGCCGCCCAGTTCCGCCGCGCGGGACGATACATTGACGATCGCGCCGCCGGCCCCGCCGCGGTCCGTCGCCATGCGCGCGACCGCTTCCCGGATCATCAGGAACGGCGCGCGGACGTTCACCGCCAGCACCGTGTCCAGTATCGCGCTGGTGACCGCATCGATCCGGCCCATCGGCCCGGGTGTGCCGGCATTGTTCACCAGCGCCGTCACCGGTCCCAGCTTCTCATCGACGGTGCGGTACAGCGCCAGGATCGACTCCTCATCCGCCATCTCGGCCCGCACGGCCATCGCCTGACCGCCGGCAGCAACGATATCCGCCGCCACGCCTTCGGCCAGCGCCTGGTTGGACTGGTAGGTCAGTGCCACGGCGTAGCCGCGCTCAGCCCCCAGCCGGGCAATCGCCTCGCCAATGCCCTGGCTGCCGCCGGTGACGATCATGACTTGTTGCATCCAGGTTCCCTCCAACATGAGACACTATGGGGATGCGGCCGGATCAGGCTGGCAACGCAAGCCGTCTAACAGACCCCTTCTTTTGCCGCTCCGTTGCCGTATCATGTCCCGACAAAAAGCAACAGGAGGTGACGACCGTGCTCGGATTGATGCAGCCGCATGCGTTGATGATATCCTCGATCCTGACCCATGCCGCGCGGCATCATGGCAGCGCCGAGGTCGTGTCCCGCACGCATGAGAATACCACCCACCGCTATACGTGGCGGGACGTGGAAGCGCGATCCCGCCGCCTGGTCCGGGTCCTGCAGAAACTGGGCGTCGGTGCCGGCGACCGGGTCGGCACCCTGGCGTGGAACGGCTACCGGCACCTGGAGGTGTACTACGCAGCACCTGGCATGCAGGCGATCTGCCACACCATCAACCCGCGGCTGCACCCGGACGACATCGCCTACATCATCAATCACGCCGACGAAAAAGTGCTGTTCGTCGATGTCAGCTTTGCCCCGCTGGTCACCGCCATCGCACCGAAGATCAGCGTGAAGACGATCGTGATGATGACCGATCCCGAGCACATGCCGGATGTCTCCCTGGCGCCCGGGATGACCCTCGCCAGCTATGACCAGCTGATGGACGCGGCGGATGACGACTACGCTTGGCCGATGTTCGATGAGAGCACCGCCAGCGCACTGTGCTACACATCCGGCACGACCGGCCGGCCCAAGGGCGTACTGTACAGCCACCGTTCCACCTGGCTGCACGCCTATGCCGTGTCACTGCCAGATGTGCTGTGCTGCCGCGCCACCAGCCGGGTGCTGCCGGTGGTGCCGATGTTCCACGTCAATGCCTGGGGCATTCCCTACGCCACCGCCCTGACCGGCGGTGCCCTGGTACTGCCTGGGCGTCACCTGGACGGCGCCAGCATGGCCGCCATCCTGAACGAGGAACGCGTCACCCTCACCTGCGGCGTGCCCACCGTGTGGCTCGGCCTGCTGCAGCACCTGCGCGCAACCGGCGAACGGCTGCACACGGTGGAGCGGATCATGACCGGCGGGTCCGCTGCCCCGCCCTTGTTGATCGATGCCTTCCGCGACGAATACGGTGTCCGCGTCGAGCACGGCTGGGGCATGACCGAACTGAGCCCCGTCGGCACTTACAACGCACCGAAAGTCGCGCAGGTCGGCCTGCCGAATCCGGACGCGACCCGGCACATGCTGAAGCAGGGCCGCATCCTGCCCGGCATCGACATGAAGATCGTCGACGGCGACGGCAAGGAACTCCCCTGGGACGGCGTTGCCTTCGGTGACCTGAAGGTGCGCGGCCCGTGGATCGCCGGCGCTTATTACGGCGACGAACCCGGCAGCGCGCTGGACAAGGATGGCTGGTTCGCCACCGGTGACGTTGCCACCATCGACCCCGATGGGTTCATGGAGATCACCGACCGGTCGAAGGACGTGATCAAGTCGGGCGGTGAGTGGATCAGCTCCATCACGCTGGAGAATATTGCCGTATCCCACCCGGATGTCGCCGAAGCGGCCGTCATCGCCGCGATACACCCGAAATGGGATGAGCGTCCGCTGCTGCTGGTGGTGCCACGCCCCGGTCGTACCGTGGACAAGGCGTCCGTCCTGGCGATCTACGAAGGCAAGGTCGCCAAATGGTGGCTGCCGGACGATGTCGTGGTGCTGCCGGAGCTGCCGCACACGGCAACCGGCAAGCTGCTGAAGACCAGCCTGCGCAGCCAGTTCCGCGACCATTACCAGAAAGCCTAGGAGGCGAGGCGTGCGGACCACACCGCCGCCCGACGCGCCCGCTGCCGCGCGATGGATCTGAAACTGCTCGCCTGGGGTCTGCGACGACGGGCAGCGCTGCCGTCGCTGTGGCTGTTCACCGATTCGCACCGCCTGCCGGACCCCGTTGCAGCCGCCGCTCGGCTGCCACGCGGCCGGGCCGGAATTATCTTCAGGCACGACGACGCCCCCGACCGGACCAGCCTGGGGCACGTCCTGGCCGGTATCTGCCGGGACCGTCGGCTGATTCTGGTCGTTGCCGGCGATCCACGGCTCGCTGCCAGGCTGGGCGCCGGTGTCCACCTGCGTGGCGGGCGCTGGCCGGCGCCGCTGCGGCCGAAGGGGCTGGTCACCAGTTCGGCGCACGGTGTTGCCGACCTGCGGCGCGCGCAACGGGCCGGCGCCGCGCTGACCTTTCTGTCGCCGGCCTTTCGCACCCAAAGCCACCCCGGTGCACCGGGGCTGGAGCCGCTGCGATGGAGCCTTGCCGCACAGCGCGCCACCCACCGGCAGGCAATCGCGGCGCTCGGCGGAATCGACGGCCGAACGGTGCACCGCCTGCCCCGCACCTGCCAGGCGGTCGGGGCCATCGGCGCACTCGGCTGAAGCGGCAGCTCACCTGGCCAGCCGCCGCAGGGGCCGCATCGCGCATGATACTTGCAGGGGCACCAATTCCCCGCCCGGTCCGACATGCGGCCACCGTAATGACGCCGATCCGCCCGCACCTTCCTTTTGCAAAAAAATCGCGATTGCTGCCCATTACGCGAGACGCTAAAGGCTACGCCCTGATTGCCATCCGCCCGGGAACCACCGACCGCCATGAGATTGAACCAGTTCAGCGCCTGCCTATGCTCCGCGGCCTGCCTCGCCGTGTTGGCGCTCGCAGGCTGCTCCTCTGACGCGGTGAAACCGAACCCGACGCCGCCGAACTATGGCGGCATGGGCAGCGGCGGCCCAGGCGATCCGTCCATGACCTCCCGCCTCGGCGGGGACGACAGCGGTGAGTTGTTCAGTTTCGGCAAGAAGCGGAACGACGGCGGCGGCACCGCTGGTAGCGGGTCCGGCATCGGCGTCAACGCCTTCCTCTGGCGCGGTGCGCTCGACACGATTTCCTTCATGCCGCTCGCTTCGGCCGATCCGTTCGGCGGGGTGATCATCACCGACTGGTATTCGCCGCCTGGCTCGACCGGGGAGCGTTTCAAGGCGACGATCTACATCCTCAGCCGTGACCTGCGCAGCGACGGCGTACGCGTGAACATCTTCCGCCAGGTGTTGCAGAACGGACAGTGGATAGACGCCCCGGTGGCCGACTCGACAGTTGGCGACATCGAAAACAAGGTGCTGGCCCGCGCCCGCCAGATGCGGGAGCAATTGCAGGCCAGCGGCTGACCGCGGCGGGCCAGGACCAGTCCCCGGGGGCCGGTATGCTTTGGCCCGAGGCGGATCGCCTGGTGTACGCCGCCACAGCCGAGATCGCCGCCGGTAACGTTGTCCAGGCGCAAGCCTTTCTCGACCAGGCCCTGCATCTCGAACCCGGCCATCTGATGGCCCTGTCGAAAAGCGCCGAAGTGGCCCTGTTCCGCAAGGATCACGCGCTGGCTCTGGCATTGGTGGACCGCATCCTGTCAGTAGAGCCGCACTTTGCGCCGGCATGGTCCTGCCGCGGCCGAGCGCAGTGGCTGGCAGGGGACCGGAGGCAGGCGGTAACGGATATCGCGCGCGCCGTGGACATCCAGCCGCCCAATGCCGAGTACCGCTTGCTGCTGGCGCAAGTCTCAGCCTGGATGGGCGAGGCGCGGATATGCACCGAAGCACTGGCGCCCCTGCTCCACGCCGGTCTGACCAGTCCGCTGGACTACGCGGGTGCTCTATCGGTCGCCGGTGAGCAGGCTGTGGCCGAGGGCCGGTTCGAGGAGGCGGAGTCGCTTCTGGCGAAGGCGCTGAGCCTCGCCCCGCACCTCACGCCCGCCCGCATGATGCGTGGCATGAACCTCCTGCGGCTGGGCCGGTATCGGGAAGGCTGGGCTGACTACGCGGCGCGGGAGCAGATTCTGTCGCTCGACCCACATGGCATCGGCCGGAACCTGCCCGGGGAGCCCTGGAATGGAGAGGATCTGGCCGGGCGCCACCTGCTGATTGCCGATGATCAGGGGCACGGCGACGCAATCCAGTTCTTCCGCTTCCTGCCGATGTTGAAAGCGCGGGGCGCAGGGCGGATCACGTGGCGGACATTTCCGGCGCTGGTGCGCCTGTTCGCCGCCGCCGCACCCGACGTGTCCGTAGTCGATGCGGTGCCGCACCAGGATCGGTTCGACCTGCACTGTATCTCGACCGCGCTGCCTCGGTTGCTGGACACGATCCCGGCAACGATCCCCGCGCCGGAAGCCTATCTCCGCCCAGCGTATCGACGCGGCGTGGCCCGCACACAGCGGGCGGGGCAGCGCCTGAATGTAGGCCTGGCCTGGTCCGGCGATGCGCGACACACGCGTGACCACCTGCGGTCCATCGCCGCCGCACAATTCCTGCGGCTGGCTGACCTGCCGGGAATCAATTTCCACAGCCTGCAGCATGTTGTGCGCCCGCAGGACATGCCGGCCCTGCTGCAGCGCGCGGCGATCAGGCGGGATGTCGAACAGACCACGGACTTCGCCGACACGGCGGCACTGATCGACCGGCTGGACCTGGTCATCGCTGTCGATACCGGCGTTGCGCATCTGGCCGCCGCGCTGGGCAAGCCCGTCTGGATCATTCTGCACGTCGCGTCCGACTGGCGATGGATGACGGTGCGGCATGACAGCCCCTGGTATTCCACCGTCCGCCTGTTCCGGGTTGCGCCGGAAGAATGGCCCAACCCAGCCGATGGCGGCTGGGACCCGGTGCTGGACCGCGTGGCGGCAGCCCTGCGGCAACACGCCGCCGGCTGATCAGCCGTTGGGAATCATCCGGCCAAGCGGACGACCGGCAAACAGGTGCACGTGGAAATGCGGCACTTCCTGGCCGGAGTGCTCACCCATGTTGGCGAGCAGCCGGTAGCCCTGTGTTTCCAGGCCCAGATCCTTGGCCACCTTGCCCACGGCGCGAAAAAAACCGGCGATCTCGGCCTCTGGCGCGGAAGCGCTGAAATCGGCAAAGGAACAATAAGGACGTTTCGGTATCACCAGGACATGCGTCGGCGCCTGCGGCGCAATGTCATGGAAGGCAAGCGCGAACGCATCCTCATAGACTTTGCGGCACGGAATTTCACCACGCAGGATTTTGGCAAAGATGTTCTGGTCGTCGTAGGGAGGCAGGCCGCTGACGGGCATAAGGCAATCTCCGTTGGGGCGCGTCGCGACGTTTTTACGCCGGCTGCACGAACGATACCAGAGCACGACCGCCGCGGCCGAATAGCCTGCGGCACCATTGCATCGTCCTGAGCCAAACATGCCCCCGGTCACGGCGACAGCACGCTGCGCCCACGTCAGGGTATCTTGGACGTTCCCACTTCCATCCGCATCGTCGTCGGCTTGGGCCGGGATGCCTTTTCGGCAAT
>DAICYU010000289.1 GCA_027311485.1 Acetobacteraceae bacterium | reverse complement strand
GAAACGATACGCTCCTTGGCGCGGGTTTTCTCCTCATCGCGCCGGGCGCCGCCGAAGATGATGTCGTAATCCCCCATGGTGAGCGCGGCCTTCAGCGGCTCCGTACGCATGATCGCCGTGTAGCGGTCGCCGTGATCAAAGGGATTGATGCCGGCGGCTCTTCCCTCCTCATTGGCGTAGGCAATCAGCTTGAACCCGTATTCGGCAACGAAGGCGTCGCGAAACGCGATGAGCGATTGGAATTCCCAGGTGGAATCGATGTGAAGAAGCGGGAACGGCGGTTTGCTGGGATAGAAAGCCCGGATGGCAAGGTGGGCCATCACCGTTGAATCCTTTCCCGCTGAAAACAGCATGACCGGATTGCGGGCTTCGGCGACGACCTCTCGCATGATGTGGATCGCCTCGTATTCCAACGCGGCGAGATGTACTGCGCCACCCCTCATGACATCTGCTCCCTATCCAGAACCCTGGTGATTTCCGACCGCGACGTCGCTCAGACCGCTGCTTGCAGTCGCTGCCGCGGCTCGGCGGCTTCGGACCCATTCATGGCGGTCCATTGAAGATCGCCGGCATAGCGCCACGCCATGCGCCCAGTCCCATCAAGGGCGAGAAGATGCAGCCAGCCATTGTCGAAGAGTGCGCGCACACCTTCATGGCGCCGCAGAATGTCGGTGATAGCCTCACGAGGCGCCTCGATACAGACCGACAGACGGAGCGGTTCATGCACGTATCGCTCACCGTCATGCACCGACTGCCAGGGCAGGCCAGGTCGCAGCGAACCACCATTGCCCTCAACGACCCCGATTCCGGCCGTGACGTTATGCAGCAACTTATTGCCGCCGCCGAAAGTCGCCGGCGCCACAGTTGATCCGTAGTATTGCAGGCTGATCCAGCTCGCCACAACGACCGGAGCCGTCAGGATCAGTTCGAGGACGCTGAAGCTCCTGTCCTGCGTCCAATCGTAGTCGTGCAAAAAGGCGCGCCCTTCCAGGTTCTTCCCCGCGGTGCGCCGCCGGGGCGCGGCGATGAACGCCTTGCAGCCGGCGAGCGCCCATTCCGGCCTGGTCTCGGCCCAGTCGCGGCTGCGCCTGGGGATCGCTCGTTCATGTCCCGCTCGCGGCAGCCGAAGCGCGCGCTCTCCCCGCGCGATCCTGCCGGCGGAGGCAAGCCATGTTCGGGCTTGATCCAGATCTTTCAAGTGGAAGGCCGATGGATGATCGTCGGCATAGAGGGTCACCTGGTCGGTGGTGGTGTCGTGCAGAGCCGCCAGGAAAAGGCTGTCCCCGGGAATTGCGATGCCGGTCGAGGCGAGACCAGACCTCACCTCTGGATCGTTCAGGAGCGCAGCCAGAAGGCGGGCGTTGACATCGCCCGAATAGCCGCCGCAGGCGCCGCAATGGAGTCCGCTGGCATGGGGGTTGTTCACGACATTGGCGCCGTGTCCTGCCAACAGGACCAACCGCGCGAAGCCGTCCGTCAGCGACATGGCGCGCAGCACCGTCTCCGCGGCCTTGATCCGGGTTGCGAGATCGACCGCGGGGTCGAGACGCGGCGGGGGATCATCCGGCGCCGGCGCGCCGTGGATCCCCAATGCATCGCGGAGGAGTTTGCCCAGGTAGATCGGTCCGGCCGCCTCGACAAAGGCGAACGAGGAAACCGCCGCGAGCTTGAACCGACCCCAGGCGCGCGTCGCCCGCGCCTTGAAACGCGCGGCCTGGTCAGCCGCCGCGACATCCGGGCCGCCTGAGCGAGACCGCAGAGCCGGAGTCAGCAGCACCGGTAGCCGCAATTCCTCGACATCGGACGCGAACCGCCGGTGCGCCGTGCCAAGACCAAAGAAGCCGGCAAAGCCGAGGGTCTGGATATTGGGGGTCACGCTCTCGAGTGCGCGGCGAAACACCTCCGAGCGAACGTCAATGCAGAACGCGGCTTGCAGGACAGGGCGATCGTCGCTCCTCGGCGGCGCGCTCTGCGCCAGCGTCATTGCCAGCGACCGCTGCGCTGAACGCTCCGCTGCGTCCTGAAGGATGGCGTCGAGGACGAGATCAGCGGTCGGTTCGATTGGCGCGGCGTGCAACGCGCGGACCTGCGACCATCGGTCAGCAATGTATCCGCTATAGCGAAGAAAGAGGGCTTCCTCCCAGATCAGCCGGATTGCGAGGAAATCGCCGAGCGTCTCATCGAACCCGCCCGACAGTTCCGCCTGCCAGAGCTTGTAACGCGCGTACTGCGCCCAGCCACCCAGCGTCATCAGCATCTGGTGGAAGTACGTTTCCAGGGCGTCCTCGCTGAGACCCAGCCGGTCCACGACACGGGCGATGGCCGCCATGGCACTCCCGGGTGCCTCCGAAACATGGAGCGCGAACCCTGGCAGTCCCACGATTTCCGGCGTTAGGTCATGTGTGGCAACATCCCGCCATGCGGCATATGCGCCCTTGCCGCGCGGCGCGGCCCAGAGCGCCTGGCCCTCATTGAAATATCCCGCCGCCCAGGCCCCAAGCCGCTCGGCGATCAGGCCGGGCCAATCGATGCCCGAGGTCGCCGCCGCGAGATCCGCGATCGTAGGGAGCACGACCACCTTCGGTGAGTCGACGGCGGCAGCGGCCTTCAGCCCGGCCAGGTGGGCGGGCCTCAACTGAGCCGGTGCGCGTGTCCAGGCCTCCAGCAAGTCCTGGTCGGATATGATACCGGCCGCAATCTTCTCCCGGTACCAGCCCCGCGGCATCGTGGCCGCGACGCCTGCGACACGCGCCAGACGCGCCCCGGCCTCGGCCAAAGTTTCCTTGGCCTGTCCGAGAAACGGATTGACGGCGACGCTCGACGCCAAAGGCCAGAGCGGCGGAATGGCCTGAGCGGCGCGATCCGCGGCCGTCTTCAGCAGGCTGCAATCGATCTGCGGCGAAGTATGCGCATGTGACATTTTCAAATCTCCAGACGTCAGGTCGCAATGCGGGTGGACCAGCCTCTGATCAGGCGGTCGAAAACGGCATTGGCGTAGAAGCCGTTCGAGAGATGCACACGCAGCCCGGCGGCAGCGGGGTGATAGGCCCAAAGCGGGAACATGGCCTGCACGATCGCGACGAGCCCGAAGCTGGTGACCGCGAGCACGATGAGCGTCCATTCAAGCGGCCCAGGCATGGGGGCAGCCGGCAGCACGCCTGCGGTGACCCGGATCGCCGCCGACTGAAGGGCAAAGTAGCTCACCGAAGTCATCACAGCGTAGATGGCCGTTCGCTGGGTGAGCGCCTTGGGCGCCGCGTCGGCGAACCCCTGCGCCAACATGTAGGCGACGCCAAAGATCAGGATGGCCCCGACTGCGCTCGCCTGCGGAGACTTGTGCGCGAACCCGAAACCGAGACCGACAACCAGGTAAATCCCGAGTGCCGAGACGAAGGCCCGGCCAACTGCTCCCGCGCCGGGGATGGCGATTGGACCCGGTCTGCGGATCGCAGCAACCATCTCCACGGCGCCACCGGAGGCGAGGAATGAATGCGCCTTATAAAGCGAGTGAGCCACAATGTGCAGCAGCGCCAAGGGGAACAGCGCCAGGCCGCATTCGAAGATCATGAACCCCATCTGAGCGACGGTCGACCAGGCAAGCGAGGTCTTCACCGCTGGCTGCGTCAGCATCACAAGGCTGCCAAACAGCGCCGTGAAGCCGCCGATCATAACAAGGGCGGCAAGGACACCCGGCGCCAGCAGCATGACGTCCGCGAACCGGATAAGCAGAAACCCACCTGCATTGATGACGCCCGCATGGAGCAGCGCCGAGACGGGCGTCGGCGTCTCCATGACTTCCGTCAGCCAGCCGTGCGTCGGGAACTGGGCTGATTTGAGGGCCGCCGCCAGCGCCAGCAGCCCGGCTGCCCCGACCGCGAGCCCACCGCCCAACCCGGCGTGCGCGGCGGCTAGGATCACGCCGATATCGGTCGTGCTGTAGGCCGCCGCCAGCAGCCCGACAGCACCGATCAACGCGACATCCCCAAGACGGGCAGTGATGAATTTCTTTCGCGCCGCGCGCCTTGCGGCCACGCGGTCCGGATAGAACAGCAGGAGGCGATGCAGTAACAGGCTGGTGGCAATCCAGGCTAGGACCAGCTGGAGGAGGTTGCCAGCGGCGACGAGCAAAAGCACGGAGGCGAGCGTCATGCAGAGCCAGCCGACGAAGGGACCTTGCCGCGCCTCGCCGTCCAAGTAGGTCCCCGCGTAGCGCACGACGACCCAGCCGATGAATGTGACGAGCAGCAGCATCACCACGCTTATGGCGTCCAGCCGAACCGACAATCCGACGCCGTGAAGCCCGAGCAAAGGGCTGACGCCGGAGCCGCGCAGCAGCAAGGCGGCGGCCGCAACAAAGGCTGCGGCAAAGGCTGCCAGAGCAGCGGCTTCCGACACATTGGGCAGGCGTCGGGGCCTGGGCCCTGTGTTCAAGAAGCCCGCAGCCGCGCCGACGAGCAGCGGAACGAGCGCCAGGAATGGCGTGAGATAGGTTGGCACCGGATATCCCCTTCAACCCGTTATGCGGATTGTTGGGATTCGTAACGGAGAGCTCGGAGCTAAAAAAATTCATTGTTTTGTCAACATCGTTCGTTTTAATCGAACGACATGAGAAACCTGAATTACAACCACCTTCGGTACTTCTGGGTGGTCGCGCATGAGGGTGGCCTGACGCGGGCCGCCGAGCGCATGAACCTGTCGCAGTCGGCGCTGTCGGTGCAGATACAGAAGCTCGAGCATCAAGTCGGCCATCCGCTTTTCGAGCGGGTCAGCAAAAAGCTGGTACTGACCGAAGCCGGCCAGATCGCGCTTGACTATGCCGATACGGTCTTCAAGGCCGGCGACGAGTTGATAAGCACACTCCAAGGACGCCGGTCGGCAAGCCGCCAGGTTCTCCGGGTTGGAGCGCTGACAACGCTTTCACGGAACTTTCAGCTCGAATTTCTTCGACCGTTGGTGGGCCGCTCGGATGTGGAATTGATCGTACGGTCGGGAAACATCCGTGACCTTCTCGCGCAATTGGAAGCCCACGCCATCGACGTCGTACTGGCGAACAGCGCGGCACCCCGGGACGCACGCTCCTCGTTACGCAATCACTTGCTGAATGAGCAGCCGGTCAGTCTGGTTGGCCGCCCCCGCGCGGATCAACGTGAATTCCGTTTTCCCGACGATTTGCGCTCGGAGCCTGTCCTTCTGCCAAGCCTCGACAGCGATATCCGTGTCGGTTTCGACCGGATCCTAGAACTGGCTGGAATAAGGCCAACCATCCTCGCCGAGGTCGATGATATGGCAATGCTGCGTCTGCTGGCACGGGAGCGCGAGGGCGTTACGTTGGTGCCGCCGATCGTCGTGCGCGATGAACTGGAAACGGGGGTCCTGGTTGAGCACTGCCGAATCCCGGAAGTCACCGAAACCTTCTACGCAATCGTTCAGAAGCGTCGTTTCCCTAATACGCTACTTGCCGATCTGCTCCCAACCGGCAAATCAACAACCACGCCGCCGGCGTCACCATAATCGTGAGAAGCCAGACGGCGGAATCAGGGGGTTCCTTGCCGAATGAGCGGTGAACGCCACCCACCAATAACGTCGAGCAAACAGACTCGACCAGTCCCATTCGACTCGCACCAGAGTTGGCGAATTCAGGAAAGTCAATGCTGGCGACGGTATATCGTAGTGGTCCCGCCGAATGGAATCAGTGTACCGGACACCGCTGACCCTGGCGATACACTGCCTCGCCGGGACGAAAGCCGGGCATTCGTTTTGACCGAACTTATATTTGACCGGACTTTAATAAGTGACTGATTTAACTGGCGTCCCGTAGGGGATTC
>DAICYU010000288.1 GCA_027311485.1 Acetobacteraceae bacterium | reverse complement strand
GTGCAATCGGGGTAAGCCCGGCATCCGGTCATGCGCTGCCGGATCACTATGGTGCCGCGGCACCCAACCCGGCTGGGATCACCCGCCGCATGGCGGCCCTGGGTGCCGTCCTGGCTATGGCGGCATGCTCCAGCTCGGCCAAGGTCGGGCCGGACGCCGTTGCCGGCCTCACGCCGGATGGCACCGTGGAAATGCACCAGGTGCAGGTGGCGTATATCGGTAGCGGTGGCGGCGGCACCGGCAGGCTTTTCTATCGCGGACGCAGCTACCCCTTCACCGTCGCCGGACTGGGTATCGGCGGAATTGGCGCCGCATCCATGGAAGCGAATGGAGAGGTTTACAAGCTGCAGAACATTGCGCAGTTCCCTGGCGCCTATGCGCAAGGCCGCTATGGGTATGCCTTCGGCACCAAAAGCGCCGGTGATCTCTGGCTGCAGAATGAGGCTGGCGTGATCATGCATCTTCGTGCCAAGCGCACCGGCCTGATGCTCAGCCTTGGCGGCGACGCCGTGGAGATTTCAATGCAATAGAAAATCCCGCCGTGGCCCGGGCAACAGAGCCTGTACGGCGCGAGTCACAGGATGCGTATCCGCGACAGGCCTGTTGTGAGACATGGGACATGCCGGCGCATGAACACACGCTTTGCCAGTATTGGACTATACTGTGCCTGTTATGCCAACGTCTTGCCGCGTGGCGCGGTTCTTGCCGCCGCGCTGTTTCTTTTCACCGCCCATGCTCCGGCTCGTGCCGAGGTTTCCGCGCAGGATGGGTACGGACCAGACGGCACCTAACAGCTGCATGTCGAGCTCGCGCCCTATCTCTGGTTGCCGGCCACCAATGCTCGGCTGGTCCTGGGGCGGGGCGCCACCCAGGATATCGCCACCGGCGTCCCAGGCATTTCCCAACTCACCAACGTATTGATAGGCGCCTTTACGGGAACAGGCCTGGTGAGATTTGGGCCTTGGTCCGGGGAGCTCGACATAGACTACATCGGTGCGTCCCAAAGCAAGGGACTGCCGCCCGCCCCGCTTGGCCTCTCGCGCACATTGTCGCTGGACGTGTCGACGGTGCGCGTCGCGCCAGGGTTACCCCTGGCCTCGCTGGCGCTTCCAACTTGCGGCGCTGGGGCAGGGCTTCGGCGTCGGTGGCGGCACCTGGGGCTGGCAGGTATCCGCAATCGCAACCTGGGCCGCCACAAACTGGCTGAACCTGAATGCCGGCTTCAATGCCATGCATGAATCCGGCGCCCTGGCGCCAAGCCGCGTGATCAGGCAGATCGACACGACAATGTATGGACCCGTTGTCAGCGTCTCTTTTACCTTCTGAACCCGGCTGGCACCGCTTACGGCGAAGCCGCCAGCTGCTCCACCAACTGCCGAACTTCGGCGTCGTCGGGAGTCAGTGCCGCCAGCTGGCGCGCGTAGAGCAGGGCCATGGCCCGATCCCCCTGCTGCTGGGCAATGGATATCAGTGCGGTCAGGATGTCGCGGTCGGCGGGATGCTGCTCGTGCGCGCGCGTCAGCCGTACCAGGGCCTGTCCGACCGCGCCGTTCGCCTGCAGCGCCACGGCATAGACGTAAGCATAGCGGGCATTCTCCGGCGCCAGTTCACTGGCCTGGCGCAATTCCGTGATTGCCGCCGGATCGTGCCGCCGCACAAGCAACAACCCCAGCGCATGATGGGCTTCGGCGTTGCGCGGCGCGATGGCCACCGCCCTTTGCAGGAGCGCAGCGCCTTGCGCATCCATTGCCCGCATCCGGTCGAGGTCCGCGAGGTTGACCAGTGCCGGAACAAAGGCGGGATCGAGCCGCAGCGCCGTCTGATACTGCTTTTCCGCCTCATCCTGCTGTCCGCGGCGGACCGCTATCAGCCCGAGATTGAGATGCGCCTCCGGCCTGTCGGCATTGACCATTTCCGATGCGACGAGTTCCTTTGACGCGGCGTCGAACGCATCCCGTTGCGCCGGCGTCAGTACGTTCGGACCGATATCAGCCAACGCCCGCGCCGCTTCGATGCGGACCGCCCGGACAGGATCGCTCAGCAGGCCAACGACCGCCTGCGCCGCATCCGGTGACGGCAGCGCGGACAGAGCCGCGGCGGCACCCAGCCGCAGCAGCGGCTTGGAATCGCCGGCCGAAGCCACGACCACCGGCTCGGATGCGGCCGTTGCATAGGGGCCGAGCAGATGCAGCGCCGTGGCGCGGGCGATCGCAGGCGCCGTCTTGTCGCGGATCAGCGCATCGAGCTGTGCCTCGGCATCGGCCGCCCCGCTGCGTCCGGCCTGCAACGCCAGACCGTAATGCCCGGTTGTCTGCCGCCCGGCCGGAAACCAGCGTGCGACAGCGTTCGCCGCCCAGTCCGCCGGCTTGTCGGGGTGGCATTGCCCACAGGTATTCGGCACGCCGATGCGCACCGTCAGGTCCGGACGCGGCACACGGAAACTATGGTCGCGGCGCCGATCGACGCCCATGTAGGTCTTTGCCGGCATGTGGCACTCGATACATTGCGCGCCGATCCCGCCAGCCTTGTGATGATGATGTTCCGGCGTATCGAACCGGGCCGGCAGATGGCACTGGGCACATAGCGCGTTGCCGTGGGCGCGCAACGTCGCCGCATGCGGTGTGTGGCAGTTCGTGCACGTCACCCCCGCGTGATACATCCGGCTCTGCACGAATGATCCGTATTCGAACACTTCGCCATCGATCTGTCCGTCGGCATGATACAGGCCGGGCTCCAGCAATGCCGGCAGGTAAGCGTCCAGAAACGGCGTGGCCGCGGTCGTTCCATCCGCAATCACAGACCTGCGTGCATGGCATCCGCCGCAGGCATCGATCTCTACGCCTGATGGCGGATCGAGGCGCCGAGCAATGCCGGTGCGCGGGTCCATCCGCCAGGTTCCGTGATCCGCTGCGGTCAACTGGACCGACAGCCCCTTCCGCGGATCGTTCGTCCGTGTTCTCGCCCAGGCTAAATGGTGAGCGCCGGGGCCGTGACATGCCTCGCAACCCACACCGGTCTGAGCCGACGTTGTTGCGTATGTGTCCGAGGCGAGATCAAAGTTCTTCCGAACGTCGGTTGAATGGCAGGCTGCGCACTGGAAATTCCAGGTCTGGTCGCGTCCGGTCCAATGCACGCGGTCGCCCGGATGCGGCGGCTGATCGGGATAGAGACTGTACCAGCGCTGCCCGCCCTCTGCCTGGGGGCGGCTGTTCCAGGCGATCCCGAATGCCTGCAACCGGCCGCCGGTCAGCGGGATCAGATACTGCTGCAGCGGTGCGACACCGAACGTATAGGCCACCCGATAATCATGCAGCGACCCGTCAGCGCCTTCAGTCCGAATTTGGAACGCATCGGCCTGGCGGGAGAACGTCGTGACCACCCCATTCTGCGCAAACCGGGCGTCCGAGAAGTTACCCAGCACCGTCGACGGGGTCGCGGGCTGCATGGCGCGCGCGTGATGGGAGTGACTCCAGGTTCGGAACGTCGCGGGATGGCAACCGGCGCAGGCGTCGGAACCAACATAGTCCGCGTGCTCACTGGCGTGGCCGATGCCGTGCGCGGACCAGGCTAGCCAGATCAGTGCCGTGATCGAAGCAAGCCGCGAAGCCCGGTAAAGTGGATGCATTCGAAACCATCCGCGCTGCCACGGCAGCGTCTGCCCAAGGTCACAACGACTATCATGGCCTGGCGCCTGAGTGACTGACGCCTGACCGAGTTACGCCTGACCGAGTGGCGCTGGAAGGCGTCAGTCATGCGCTGCAAACATAAGACGGCAGACCATGGCCAGGTTAACCTATGGTCGGGTCAACCTGATCCTGTCGAAGTCTAGCCGACGAAGCTGGTCAAGACTATGCCGTTTCAGAAGAAGATTCAATCGTTTTACGGTATTGGCGTGACGCGCAATGACGTAGACTAAAGCCGATACTTTAACAATCCCGCTGAGCCGGTTGTTCAGGGCGAACAAGGCATGCACCCAGACAGGCTGCTCGTATCACGGTGGCATGCGGCCGCATTCGCCGCCATCATGCCGTTGCTCGGCGCCTGTACCGGTGCGGTCCAACAAGCGCAAATGCAGCACGCCCAGGACAACCTCAATCGATTTCTTGCGGCGACACAGCAGGCTGTCAGCTGTCGCGTCACGGCGGCACAAAGCCCACGGTTCGAGATCCTGAACCGGCGCATGCCGCTCACCGACGTCGGCGCGGCAACCCTGCCGCAGATGATCGCTCCCGGATACGCCAGCAGCGCGGAAGTCTCCGCCCTCGACGAGTGGCTCCGCGTCGTCAACACGTGCCGGGGCCAGTTGTTGCAGGCCACAACAAATACGCTGCCCAGCTTCGTCCCCATCATCGAGGCGTCCAGAGACAATGATGACGCGGCGTTCGTCGGGCTGGCGCGTCACAAGCACACATGGGGCGAAACCATCATGCGCCTGAAGGATAACCGGACCCGCTTCCGCGCGGCGCTGATCGCCCGCGCCGATCAGGCCGGCGCCGATCTGAGTACGCTGCAACAGCAACAACTCGACCGGCGCGCGACAGTCCTGAGTTCAGTGATCCGCATCCTTCCCTGAGGCGGCGCCTGACGCTCTACTCCGCGTCCTGCGCCGCCCGCTCCGCCTGTTGCAGCCGTTTTTCGTCCTCTGGCGTCAGCTTTGGCGGCTCCACGACAACGGTCAACTTATCGATCGTCCCGGTGAACCGGAACGGCACCTTGTAGTCCTGATCGTCCACCGGCGTGCCGGTGTCCATCCCGACATCGAAGGTCTCATCCCACGGCAGCGTGATCGGCACCGTGTGTGGCATCGTCTGCGTTGATACGACGGTGCCGTCCACTTTCAGCGTTCCGACGCCGGCCCGTCCAATGCCGCTGCTGTTGTTGAATGCCAAGGTCGCGATGCCAAGCCCGGCATATTTGAAGTCGTATTCCAACGTATGCTTGCCTGGCGCCAGCACGTCCGGGCCCTCCCAGCGTATCCGTGAAAGGTCAAGCATGTTCCACAGGAACACCGGCTTTCCCTTCAGAAGGTATAGACCGTATCCACCAAAACGTCCGCCATCTGTAACAATCATGCCGTCCGCGCCGCCCGGTGGCACATCGATGTTCGCGGTAATCGTGTAGGACGTATTCAGCAGGCTGGGTGCCGTGCCGCGTGGAATGCCCGCCATCGGAATGCCGGAGTAATTGAAGACGCGCCGGCCGGCCGACATTGATGGACGCGGCGTTACCATCCGTGTGGTGACCGACGCATCCAGCGGCAGTACCTGGTACTTCGCAAACTGCGCGAACATCAGATCCGTCATTTCCTGCACTTTGCCGGGGTTGGCCTCGGCGACATCGGTGAACTGGGTCCAGTCGTGATGAATGTCGTACAGTTCGAACTTGAACGCACTGGCAGGATTTTGCACCACTTTGCCGACAAGTTGCCATGGCACGCGGAGTGGCACCGCGCTCAGCATCCACCCGTCGTCGTATAGGCCCTGGACGCCCATCATCTCAAAATACTGGATGTGATGCGGCGACGGGGCGTTCGCGGTGGCCTTGTCGAAGGTGTAGGCCAGGCTCACGCCTTCAATCGGCTTCTGCGCGATCCCGTCAACCATGTTGGGCGCCGGAATGCCGGTGGCCTCCAGGATGGTCGGTGCGATGTCGATCACATGGTGAAATTGCCAGCGGATGCCACCTTTGTCGGTGATTCTGGCGGGCCAGGAGATGGCCATGCCCTGGCGCGTTCCACCGAAGAACGACGGTATTTGCTTCGTCCATTTAAACGGCGTGTCAAATGCCCACGCCCACGGCACCGCCATGTGGCTGTACGCCTGTTCCGTTCCCCACACGTCG
>DAICYU010000287.1:316-5866 GCA_027311485.1 Acetobacteraceae bacterium | reverse complement strand
CCAGGCGAATGCCCGCATTATCGACGCCATGGGCCGCAAGCTGGGCCTTGCCGCCGACCGCGTCGTCGTTACGGTGGATCGTCATGCCAATACCTCAGCGGCGTCTGTCCCGCTGGCATTGGCTGAGGCCCGAAACGATGGCCGCATTCGGAGGGGAGACCTGGTTCTGCTGGAAGCCCTGGGTGGCGGACTGACCTGGGGATCCGCCCTGATCAGGCTGTGATCAGGGCGCCGGGATCACCAGCAACCTCCTGATCCTGGAATATTTTTCACCATCAACCTTGACGGGTCGGCACGATCTGCATAGCGTCAAGACATGTTGACGATCACCCGTGCCCACATAGCGGAAATGATCTACACGCAGGTCGGCCTATCGCGGAATGAATCCGCTGACCTGCTTGAGGATGTACTTAACCGTATCACGGCTCGCCTTGAAAAAGGCGAGGCTGTGAAGATTAGCGGATTCGGAACATTTTCCGTTCGGCAGAAGGGCCGCCGTGTTGGGCGCAACCCGAAGACCGGAGAGGAAGTTCCCATCCTGCCGCGTCGTGTTCTGGTGTTTCGGGCGAGCCATGTGCTGAAGGCGCATGTGAACGGCAGGGCACCGACCAGCACGGATGATGATGAATGAGCCGCCAGCCCTGACCATCAGCCGGAGGCGTTTGGCGTGGACACGCATGTGAGCGATGACCTGCCACACGATTCATCGGATCATACGGCTCGTGCCCGCGTCAAGAAAGCGCCGACTGCCTTCCGAACAATCAGCGAAGTAGCGGACGATCTTCATATTCCGCAGCATGTTCTGCGGTTCTGGGAGACAAAATTCCCGCAGGTCAAGCCGCTCAAGCGCGGCGGCGGCCGACGCTACTACCGGCCGGACGATATCCTGCTGCTGCGGCGGATCGCCGACCTCCTCTACACCCAGGGCTACACGATCAAGGGTGTGCAACGGCTGCTGCGGGAGGGTGGAGGGCAGCTATCCGACGACATCCCGCCGCCTTCCGATGAGGAGCGCGCAACCGCGGAGCATGAGGATGACGCACCGGAACACCGGCCGCTGCCGATACCGGGCCTCGATCTTGGTGCGCCGGGAGAATCGCTGCCACCGCGCTCACGGCCCCTCCCTGATCGGCAGGGCGACGCCGAACAGTTGCGCAAGGTCCTGCTGACGGTCTTGCAGGAGCTGGAGGCACTGCGGGACCTGTTGAAGCGCTGACTGCCAAGCTTGCCACGCCCCAGCTACCCGCACATGTCGCTGCCGCCATCGGCAGCTGCACTATATGGCCGCGCCGAACTTCGGCGTCCGAGGAAACCCGTTCGGGGGCATGTGCCCGGAGGAGCCTCGCTCAGCCAGCCATGTCCGCAGGTCTGTCTCGGTCCGTATGCGGTCGCCGAGACGCCAGGTCAGGCCGTCGGCGAGGCGAAATACCTTGATGTCGGATACGCCGCCGTCCTTGTAGCGCTGCAGGATGACGCCGGCGCCGCGACCCATCTCCGGCACCTGGTTCAGCGGAAAGACCAGCAGCCGGCGATTCTCTCCGATGATCGCAACATGATCGCCATCGGCCGGAACGCACAGCGCCAGTTCCTCTTTCGGTTTCAGGTTCATCACCTGCTTGCCGGTGCGCTTTTCCGCCCCCAGTTCCGCGCCGGGCACGATGAAGCCGCGCCCGGAACTGGATGCCACCAGGTAGCGCAGCCCCTCCATGGCGACGAACAGCGCCACGACTTCGTCCTCATTGGTCAGGTCGGCCAGCAGGCGCACGGGCTGACCGTCGCCACGGCCACGGGGCAGATCGCCCGCCTTCAGCGTGAAGGCTCGCCCGTTGGTAGCGAGCAGGGTCAGCCGGTCCGTGGTCATGCAGGGCAACAGCAGCTTGAGCTTGTCGCCTTCCTTGAATTTCAACTCACCGGGTTCGGCCACACTGCCGCGCACCGCCCGGATCCAACCCTTTTCCGACAGGATGACGGTAATCGCCTCGCGTTCGACATACGCGTCCGTATTCACCTCGATCGCCAGCGGGGCGGCGCCGAGTTCGGTGCGCCGGTTGCCCAGTGCGCCGGAGCCGAAGGTGGCACGGATCTGTTCCAGTTCCTCGGTGATACGCTTCCAGCGAAGCTTCTCGTCGCCCAGCAGCGCCTGCAGATCCTTGCGTTCCCTGGATAGCGCTTTGTGCTCCTTGCGGATCTCCATCTCCTCCAGCTTGCGCAGGCTGCGCAGCCGCATGTTCAGGATAGCCTCGGCCTGTATGTCACTGAGGCTGAAGCGTTCCATCAGCCGCGGCTTGGGGTGCTCCTCCTCCCGGATGATGCGGATCACCTCATCCAAGTTGAGATACACCAGCAGGTAGCCGTCCAGGATCTCAATCCGCCGGTCGATCGCCGCCAGCCGATGCCGGGAGCGGCGGACCAGAACCTCATGACGGTGATCCAGCCAGGCGCGGACGACATCCCGCAGCGGCATCACGCGCGGCGTGCGCGTCGCATCCAGGACGTTCATGTTCAGCGGGAATCGGGTTTCCAGCGCTGTGGCGCGGAACATGGTCTCCATCAGCTGATTCGGATCGACGGTCCGCGTCTTCGGTTCCAGAACCAGCCGGATCGTGTCGCTGCTTTCGTCGCGGATGTCACCCAGCAGCGGCAGCTTCTTCTCCTCCAGCAGCTGCGCAACCTGCTCGATCAGCTTGGACTTCTGCACCTGGTATGGGATTTCGGTGATGACGATCTGCCAGGTGCCATGCTTGCCATCCACCCGCTCCCACTTCGCGCGCAGGCGGAAGCCGCCGCGGCCCGTTTCATAGGCGTTCAGGATGGCGGCGGGGTCCTCGACCAGCACGCCGCCGGTTGGAAAGTCGGGTCCGGGCATGTGACGCAGCAGGTCGGCGGTGGTCGCGTCCGGGTTCCGCACCAGGTGGATGGCGGCGGCGCAGACCTCACCGGCGTTGTGCGGCGGGATGGATGTGGCCATGCCCACCGCGATGCCGGCGGCGCCGTTGGCCAGCAGGTTTGGAAAGGCGCCCGGCAGGACGATCGGTTCGGCTTCCTCGCCGTCGTAGGTCGGCCGGAAATCCACCGTATCGTCGTCGATTCCGGTCAGCATCGCCTGGGCGACCGTCGTCAGCCGAGCCTCGGTGTATCGCATGGCGGCCGGGTTATCGCCGTCGATATTGCCGAAATTCCCCTGACCCTCGACCAGCGGGTAGCGCGCCGCGAAATCCTGCGCCATGCGCACCATGGCGTCGTAGATCGAGGCGTCGCCGTGCGGGTGGTATTTACCCATCACGTCGCCGACGACGCGGGCGCATTTCTTGAAGCCGGCGGTCGGGTCCAGCCGCAGCTGATGCATCGCGTAGATCAGCCGGCGATGCACCGGCTTCAGCCCGTCGCGCACGTCCGGCAGCGAACGCGACATGATGGTCGACAGCGCATAGGCCAGATAGCGCTCGGACAGCGCGTCCTTCAGGTGGGTTTCCTGAATGGTGCCGATCAGATCGTCATCCGCCATGGCGTGTCTCATTATCCTTATACTGCTCGGTCCTGCTTTGTTCTGTCAGGGCCGAGACCCGGTCATATAGCATGCGGCGGGCCAGGGGCAGGGGGCGATGTTGATGCCCGAAGGCATCGCGCTCCAGAAAATACCCGGTCAGGCGCAGGCCGTCGCGCCAGTCCCTGGGTTCCGCCAGCGCCGATCCGGTCAGGAAGGCGGGCAGGGGCAGCAGCCGCAGCGCCCAATCGCCGGCGCCGTCCCGGGTGACGGCCCGTCCCGTGCGTGGCGAGACGAACGCCAGGTCCTCGGTCCGGCCGGTCACGGCACAGGCCGAGAGATCGAGGCCGTAGCCGAGGTCGGACAGTACGACCATTTCCCACGCGATCAGCCGGGTCAGCGTGGGCGCGCCAAGGGGCATCCGCGGGATCAGTTGCAGCAGGCCGGCGAAGATGCGCGGATGCGCCTCCTGCTCGGGCAGTGCACCCTCGGAGACGGCGCAGACGGCGCTCAGCATCGCCAGCGGCAGCGGCTCGTCCATGGCCAGGGCCGCGCCCGGGTGGATCATCTCGCCGGTCAGTGTGCCAAGCTGGTCGGCCAACCGAGCGGTCCAGCGGATCTGCAGCAGATTGCCGGCCTGCCAGAGTGCTGCTTTGGCGCGGGACGCGCCGCCCTTGGCCAGGCCACGGTGCCGCCCGTGCGCTTCCGTCATCACGGTCGCCAGCACGTCGCCTTCACCGTAGGGACGGGTGTCCAGGACAATAGCGGGGGCTTCCCATTCCATGCGGATTGCACTTCCGGTGGCGGTTGGCTGTCTGTTTAGAGGATGACTGGCCCAGGTTGCACGCAATGACGGTGCCGATCATGGCCTGACGGGTGCAACTGCGTGATTGACGCAGCCGGTTGCTGCTGCCGGTTTCCATACGCTATCGGCAAGGGCCCGACAGCAAGGATGCAGCGAATCCCTGACCATGATGACATGATCGCCGGTGCCGGTGCCCGCCGCGGCCTGATGAAGGCGTCGGGCTGGCTCCTGGCCTCGCCATTGCGCAACCTGGCGTTCGGCATTGTCTACATGCTGATTGTCATGGCTGTCGCCGTTGGTTGCTATGTCTGGGTCGGCTGGCCGCTTGGCGATGCGCTGTACATGGTGATCATCACCGTCTACACGGTCGGCTTCGCCGAGACCCTGCCGGTGAACACGCCGCTGCTGCGCGGCATTACGATCGGCACCATCGTGCTTGGCTGCACCGGCATGATCTATCTCACCGGCACCATCGTCCAGTTCTTTACGCTCAATCAACTCAACCGCGTACTCGGGAGCCGGCGCATGAGCACGCAGATCGACCGCATGCAGGACCATGTCATCATCTGCGGCTTCGGCCGCACCGGAGCCATGCTGGCGCGGGAGCTTCTGGCGGGCGGTGTTCCGCTGGTGATCATCGAGCAATCCGAGGCCGTCGTCGGCGTGGCCCGCAGCCAGGGTTACCTGTGCCTGCATGCGGATGCGACGAACGAGGAAACGCTGCAGTCGGCCGGTGTCGAGCGGGCCAGGGCGCTGACAACAGTGCTGTCGAACGATGCAGCCAACGTTTTCATCACACTCAGCGCACGCAGCCTGAATCCCAAGCTGGAGATCATCGCTCGTGGCGAGGTGCCGAGCACCGAGCGTAAGCTGCTGCAGGCCGGGGCGAACAAGGTGGTGCTGCCGGCGCATACCGGCGCCGAACGGATCGCGGAAATGCTGTTGTATGAAGAAACCGCCCATTTCATCCGTGGATCGGAGCGGATGCGCGATTTTGAAAAGGTGCTGCAACTACTGGGACTCGACATCGACGTGGTCGTGGCGGCGCCGGAAAGCCCGGTGATCGGACAAACGATCGAAGCGGTTGAACGCTATGCCGACGGTGCCTTCTTTATCGTCCAGATCAACCGCCGCGCCGGTCATGCGATCACGCGGCCCGCTGGGGATACGGTGATCGAGACCGGCGACGGCGTTGTTCTGGTGGGTCGCGGCAGCCAGGCCCGGGCGCTTGCTAGCCTGTTCGAGTCTGGCGGCCGCTCAC
>DAICYU010000287.1:0-306 GCA_027311485.1 Acetobacteraceae bacterium | reverse complement strand
GGGCCAGGCTCAGGCGGCCAGCCTCAGGCGGCGACCTCGACAACAACGATCTCGGTCGTGTCCTGCGCCACGATCGTGACCGAGCGTTCGTCAGCGATGGCCACGCCGTCCCGCGCCCCGGCGGTCACGCCGTTCACCGTCACGGTGCCGTTGACCGGAACCAGATAGGCGACACGGCCAGGCGCGAGGGACAGTTCGGTCGTTTGTCCGGCGCTCAGCTTGCCAGCCAGCACCGCGGCATCGGCGTTCAACGGCAAGGCGTCCGAGCCTTCATCCTGCTTGCGGCCGCTGGCGAGCACCGAAAGC
>DAICYU010000286.1 GCA_027311485.1 Acetobacteraceae bacterium | reverse complement strand
TTCAGCTGCAGCTCGGCCAGACGGTTTCCAACGCAACGATGGATACCGAAGCCAAATGACAGATGCTGCCGCGGGCGGGCGCGGTCGACGATGAACGCATCCGGGTTCTCGACAGCGTCAGGATCCCGGTTGCCGGACACATACCACATGGTGACCTTGGCGCCGGCGGGTATGGTCTTACCGCCGAGCTCCGTCTCGGTGATGGTGGTCCGCCGCATGTGAATGACCGGGGTGACATAGCGGATGATCTCCGGCACGAGGCTTTCCACCAGCGTCGGATTCGCGTGCAGCTTGCGATACTGGTCCGGAAACTGGTTCAGCGCCAGCAGCCCGCCGGTCATCGAATTCCGCGTGGTGTCGTTGCCGCCAACGATCAGCAGCGCGAGATTCCCCATGAACTCCCGCAGCGGCATGTCGCGGGTCGCTTCGCCGTGCGCCAGCATCGACAGCAGGTCGAATTTCGGCGGCTGCTGCCGGCGTTCGTTGAACAGGCGGCCCATGTACTCCGCCATCTCCTTCAGTTCGGCGAAGCGTTCCTCCTCGGAGTGGACAGGCGCCTCGGGGTCGCGGACGTTGGCGATTGCCACGTCGGACCAATAGGTCAGCTTCGACCGCTCCTCAAACGGGAAGTCGAACAACGTCGCCAGCATCATCGTCGTCAGCTTGACCGAGACGTGCTCGACCCAGTCGAAGGTTTCGTTGCGCGGCAGCGCGTCCAGCACCAGGCGGGTGCGTTCGCGGATCAGCGGCTCCATGTTCATCAGATTGGCGGGCGCGACAATCGGGCTGGCGACCTTGCGCTGTTCGTCGTGCCGTGGCGGGTCCATGCGGATGAAACTGGGGCGCTGCAGGTCTTTGGGCTGATCCTCGACCTGGATCCCACCGATTTCGCTTGAAAAGACCTCATGATGCACTTCGCAATGCATGATGTCCTTGTATTTGGTCACCGCCCAGTACGGCCCATACGGACTGTCCGGCACGAAGTGCACCGGGTCTTCCCGCCGCAGGCGTTCGAAATACGGATACCAGGTATCGTCCTGATACAATTTGGGGTCGGAAACATCGAACTTGTCCAGCTTCAGGGCATAGGCCGGGCTGGAAGAGTCGTAATGTACAGGCGCGTTCATCGGTATCCTCCCATTTTTCAGACACGGCAGCACGAGACGCATGGCCGGGTCAACGGCAACTTGGTTAACCGGTACTGGCCATTGGGCCATTTCTTGGGCACATTCTCGGCATGGACACGTTGTTCGACCCCGCCGCCCACCTTGCCGATGCCGCACACGCGGCCCGCGCCGCGTCCCGCACGCTGGCGCGAAGCCTGCGTTCCCAGCGCGACAACGCCCTGCACGCGATGGCCGATGCATTGCGGCATGGCATGCGGGAGATCCTGGATGCCAACCACGCCGATGTGACCGCCTATAGCGGTACGTCGGCCTTCCTCGATCGCCTGACCCTGAGCGAAGCGCGCATTGAAGCGATGGCGCGGGGCCTGGACGATGTCGCCGCCCTGCCCGATCCGCTGGACCGCGTCCTGGCGGAATGGACGCGCCCGAATGGCCTGCGCATCCGCCGCGTTGCCACACCAATCGGCGTGATCGGCATGATCTACGAAAGCCGGCCCAATGTCGGCGCCGATGCCGCCGCCCTGTGCCTGAAGTCGGGCAACGCCGTCATCCTGCGCGGCGGGTCCGACAGTGCCAACAGCGCACAGGCGATCAATCGTGCGCTGCAAAGCGGCCTGGCCGCCGCCGGCCTGCCCGAAGCCTGCATTCAGGTCGCGCCCAACACGGACCGCGCCTACGTGGCGGCGATGCTGGCCGGTGCCGGCCTGCTGGACCTTATCATCCCGCGCGGCGGCAAATCGCTGGTGGAGCGTGTGCAGCGTGAAGCCCGGGTTCCCGTGCTCGCCCATGCAGAGGGTCTGAACCATACCTACATCCACGCCGCGGCCGATCCCGTCATGGCGCGGGCGGTTCTGGCAAATGCCAAGATGCGCCGCACCGGCATCTGCGGCGCCACCGAAACCCTGTTGATCGACCGCGCGATCGCCGGTTCGCTGCTGCCATCGCTGGTCGAGGACCTTCGTGCCCTGGGCTGCACCTTCCGCGCCGACGCTGCATCCCGCGCCATCGTCCCCTGGCTGCCGGAGGCAAACCCTGCCGACTTCGACACGGAATGGCTCGACGCCATCCTGTCCGTCGCCGTCGTGGATGGGGTTGACTCGGCGCTTGCCCATATCGCCGACCATGGCAGCGAACATACCGACGCCATCATCACCGCAGACTCGGACATCGCCGACCGGTTCCTGCGCGGCGTGGACAGCGCGGTGGCGCTGTGGAACGCCTCCACCCAGTTCTGCGATGGCGGAGAATTCGGCTTCGGCGCCGAAATCGGCATTGCGACAGGGCGTATCCACGCCCGCGGCCCGGTCGGGCTGGAGCAGTTGACGACGTATCGTTATCTGGTGTTCGGCAACGGCCAGGTGCGCCTCTGACCCCGCCTGATACGCTACCCCGACCTGACACGCTGCCACGCTTCGGGGACCGCCGCCGGATGCGCATTGGCCTGCTGGGTGGCTCGTTCAATCCGGCGCATGACGGCCACCGCCACGTCGCGGCGCTGGCCCGACGCCGCCTGAAACTGGATCAGGTCTGGCTCCTGGTCTCACCCGGCAATCCGCTGAAACCGCGCAACGGCATGGCACCGTTCGCGGAAAGACTGGCCAGTGCCGCCCGGATCGCCGATGGCCGCCGTATCCTGGCCAGCGGGATCGAGGCTACGTTCAATACGCGCTACACCGTTGACACGATGCGTCAGCTTTTGCGACGCTTCCCCAACGCCCGGTTCGTCTGGATCATGGGCGCCGACCTGCTGGAACAGCTGCCGCGCTGGCGTCGCTGGCGAGATATTGTCCGAAGCCTGCCTTTCGCCGTATTGCCACGACCGAATTACACGCATCGTGCTCTTGCCGGACAGGCGGCGCATCGGCTACGCGCCAACCGCCGGCCGGCGCGGGAAGCGCCGCTGCTGCCGGGCGCCGCACCGGGATGGGTCTTCCTGCCGGAGCGGCAGAATCCACTTTCCGCCACCGCGATACGACAGGCTGCTGAAGGAACCGTGTTATAGCCAAGACACCCACTCTGTCGTCCTCTCCCGCTCGGCATACGCCGGCATCACGAAAGAAAGCTGCCGCACCGCAGGCCGCCACCATCCCCGGCTCACCCCGCAAAAAGACGATTGCCGCCGGCCCCAAGCCGGTCCGCGCGCGCAGGCCGAAGGCGGAACCGTCGGAACTGGATCGCCTGCAGGCTGTGATCCTGGCCAGCTTGGACGACGACAAGGCCGAGAATATCGTCACCCTGGACCTGGCCGGGAAAGCGATGTTCTGCGACCGCATGGTGATCGCCACCGGCTTGGCCGACCGGCAGATCAGCGCCATGGCCCAGCACCTTGGCGAAAAGCTGAAGGAAGCCGGTCTTGGCCGGGTGCAGGTGGAAGGCGCCGGCGGCTCCGATTGGGTGCTGATCGATGCCGGCGACATTGTCGTGCACCTGTTCAAGCCGGACGCGCGAACCTTGTACGCACTGGAAAAGATGTGGGGGCAGGACCTGGACGAACCGGCCTGAGAACAGCAGAATCAGCTTCCTGCTACGCCCCCAGCCGGCCGATATAGCGTTTGAACAGGTCTCGCACCTGCCGCGCCATATCGTCGGACTGGTGCAGCAGGTCGGCGATATCCCGGGCCGCCAGTCCGGCCGCGTCGGCGGAGCGCAGAAGGTGCATCGCCGTCGCATCCGGTAGTACGTCAGCCTCGACCCGGCCGACCGTCAGCCGCAAAATGCCCTGGATCGCACGCCAGACCCGCTCCGCCCGGATCAGCGTGCCCGCATCCGCGCCTGCGATCGCGCCATGCCGCGACAGGTGGGACAGCGCGAAGCGCGTGGTGGAGGCGCGCCGGAACCACGGTTCGTGTGCGTGGACCAATTGCAGTGTCTGCGCGATGAATTCGATCTCCACCAGCCCGCCGGCGCGCGACTTCACGTCCCAGGGTCCGTGTGCCGGCAGGTCCCGCAGCATGCGCTGACGCATATCCCGGGCATCAGCGCGAATCTGATCGGCCTCGGCCGGGTGGCGCACCGCGGCTTCGATGGCCCGGTTGACCGCCCGCCGGATCGCCGCAGACCCGGTTATGACCCGCGCCCGGGTCAGCGCCATCCGCTCCCAGGTCCAGGCATCCCGGTCATGGTAGCGACGGAAGCTCTCCAGCGACACCGCCAGCGGCCCCTTGTTGCCCGACGGGCGCAGCCGCATGTCCAGCAGATACATCGGCCCTTCCACGCCGGGCGCCGTCACCGCCGCAATACAGGCCTGCACGGCGCGGACAAACCACTGGCTGGTGGGCAACTCACGCGCGCCGACACTCGTGACGCTGGTTTCCGGATGGTCGTAGATGAACATCAGATCCAGGTCCGACCCGGCCATCATCTCCCGCCCACCGGCCTTGCCCATCGCCACCACGGCCAGCGCGCCGCCGACGATCCGGCCAAAGCGGGTCTCAAAATCCGCCAGGACGCGCGGAATCAGCGCCGCCAGCGCCGCCTCGGCCAACGCCGCCCGTCGCAGCCCGGACTCGTCGATGCTCAGCCGGCCTTCGAGATCGGCGACCGACAGATAGAAATCCTGCTCCTTCACCGCGCGACGGACAATCTGGATCACTTCCTCCAGCCGGACCGCGTCCGCCATGCGGGCACGGATCACCCCGCGAGGATCGGTCGTGTCTTCGGCCGAAAGCAGCCCCTCGATTGCGCTGGGATTGCGGGTCAGATGGTCCGACAGAAGCGGCGCCGCGCCCAGCACCGCTGCCAGCCGCTCCAGCAGCACCGGGTTATGCTGGAACAGCGACATCGGTTGCACACCGGTGGGCAGAGCACTGATAAAGCGGTCGAACCGGCCGAACGCCTCATCCGGATTCGGCTGTTTCGCCAGTTCCGCCAGCACGGCGGGCAGCACGGTCGCCATCAGTTCCCGCGCCCGGCTGGACCGCACGGCACGCACGCTGCCCGCAAACCATTGCCGGATGGTCGCGACAATCCGCGCCGGTTCGCCGAAGCCTCTATCCCGCAACGCCGCCTCGGTCACCGACGCCTCGGAATCCTCGCCGCTGAAATCAAGCTCCACTTCGGCGCCGGCGCCGTCCGGCACGGTTTCAAACACGGCCTGATAGCTGGCACGCACCTGGCGCAGATGCCACCGCAGGGTGTGCAGGAAGGCCGCCAGGTCCGGATAGCCCATGAAGCAGGCGATCTGTGCCTGGTCACTTTCCTGTTCGGGAAGCGAATGCGTCTGCCGGTCGTTGACCATCTGCAGCCGGTGCTCGACCTGGCGCAGAAACCGGTAGGACTCGATCAGGCGGGCACCCGTGGCTGCCGGCAGGTGGCCTTTCTCGGTCAGCCGGCGCAGCGCCGGCATCGTCGCCTGCAGCCGCAGGGACGGATCGCGGCCACCCCAGACCACCTGCAGCGTCTGGGCGATGAACTCGATTTCCCGGATGCCGCCTTCACCGAGCTTGACGTTGAATCCGCCGAGGTGGCCGTTGGGGTCCATGGCGACCTTCTTCGCGGCATTGATCCGGCGCTTCATCGCGTGGATTTCCGCCACCGCCGCGAAGTCCAGACCACGGCGCCAGACGAACGGACGGATCGATTCCAGAAAATGCCGCCCCAGCGACAGGTCGCCAGCCACCGGGCGCGCCTTCAGCATCGCCGTGCGCTCCCAGTTCTGTCCCATGCTCTCGTAGTAGGTCAGCGCGCTTAGCAGCGAAACCGCGGGCGGCATCGCCGCCGGATCGGGACGCAGCCGCAGGTCGGTGCGAAAGACATAGC
>DAICYU010000285.1 GCA_027311485.1 Acetobacteraceae bacterium | reverse complement strand
GGCGCCGCTTCAGGGGCGCCGAACAGGTCGTCGGTGTCTGCCACGGGCGCAGTATAGCGCGGTCAGGCGAATTCAGCGAACACCGGGACGCCCGGCGTCAGCGGACGCGGCGGACACGCGCCCGCGGCCGGCCATCATGAAACAGGCCCGCCTCATACCTCCGGCGGTTCACCCTGGATCGGCACCTTGCCCAGGCTGCTGATCAGCGCCGTCACCTCGGCGATTGCCTGCTCCGCCGCCGCCGCATCCGGTCCCTTGGCCACCAGCGCGACACCGTTCCCGGTCGGGCGGTAGAACGGATAACTGCCGATATCCAGGTCGGGGAATCGTTTCTGCACTGCCTCCAGCCCCGCGGCGATCACGCCCTCGGCCAGGCCGATCGCATACACCGCCCGCGATTCGATTCGTGCCCCGCCCTGCAGCCGCGGCCCCAGCCATTCGAACATCGACTGCATCACCCGTGGCACGCCGGCCATGACATAGACGTTGCCCATCTGGAACCCGGGCGCCGCGCTGATCGCGCATTCGATCAGTTCGGCGCCGCGCGGCATCGTCGCCATGCGCTGCCGAGCGGCGTTGAAGTCGCCGGGCTTGTAGCTGGCCTCCATGCGGGGGAACGCCACCGGATGCGGCTCCCACGGGACGCCGAAGGCGGCGGCGATGCACTCACTGGTGATGTCGTCGTGGGTCGGCCCGATGCCGCCGGTGGTGAACACGTAGTCGAACTTCGCCCGCACCTCATTCACCGTGCCGATGATGGTCTCGGCGATATCGGGAATGATCCGCACCTCGCGCAGCGGGATGCCCAGCTTGCCCAGTTCCAAGGCCAGGAAGCGGATATTCGCATCCTGGGTGCGTCCGGACAGCACCTCATTGCCGATCACCAGCAGGCACGCGGTCGGATTCTTTGCTTGCATCGACGTCGTTTCCCTAAAGCAGGTCACGCAACAACGGGATCAGCGGCTTGTCGGCCGGTGGCATTTCATAGTCCGCCAGCTTCGCCGCCCGCACCCAGGCGAGGGTCTGGTTCTCCCGCCCGATCGGTGTGCCCTTCCAGCGGCGGCAGACGAACAGCGGCATCAGCAGATGAAAATTCTCGTATGGGTGAGAGGCGAACGCGAACGGCGCCAGGCAGGCGGCGCTGACGTCGATCCCCAGCTCCTCCTTCAGTTCGCGGATCAGCGCCTCCTCCGGGGTTTCGCCAGGGTTCAGCTTGCCGCCGGGGAATTCCCACAAGCCGGCCAGCTTCTTGCCCTCGGGGCGGCGCGCCAGCAGCACGCGGCCGTCGATATCCACCAGCGCGCAGGCCGCGACCAGCAGCAACGGCTTGGCCCCGGGCGGCTGGTCCGGCGCCGCCGAAACCTCCGGCCGGCCGAAGATATCGTCGCGCGTCGTCTCGAACACCAGAACGGTGTGGCGATCGCCGGTGGTGACCGATGTCCGGACAGCGGTCCCGACCTCCCGGAAGCCGACCCGGCGCAGCACGGCGGCCGAGGCCAGATTACCCTCGGTCACGTCGGCCGTGATCAGGTCCAGCGGCAGGTTGGCGAAGGCCCAGCTTGTCATGCGCTTCGCCGCCTCGGTCGCGACGCCGTGGCCCCAGAACGCCCGTCCGACCCAGTAGCCCAGCCGCCCGCTGCGCCGTTCCGCGTCAACCCGCAGGCCGATGACCCCGACCAGCGTCTCGGTGTCACCTTCCTGCCCGGTGATCGCCAGATGATACGCGGCGCCATCGGCCAGTTGCTGCGCGGTCGAGGCGATCCACTCATCCGCCAGGGCCCGTGGATACGGGTACGGCAGTTCCGCCAGCGTGCGCGTCACCTCCCAGTCGTTCACCAGGCGGTGCAGCGCCTCGGCGTCGTCGGGATGCAGCGGACGCAGCGTCAGCCGCTCGGTTTTCAGCGGCGGGAACACGGCTTCCTCGGCTGCAACCTTCTTGCGGCCGGGCTTGCGTGGGCGTTTCGGTGGGGCGTCGTCGGAAATGGGACCAACCTTGTCATACGGGCGGCCAAAGTGGCTCAGCCAGTGCAACCAGCGCAAGGGTGGACGGCAACGATTTAACGCGCCACGCTGGGGCGACGATTTCACGCGCCACGCTGACTTGATAAGCGGAGGACACGATCATGCAGCTGGGGATTCATCTGCCGCATATCGGCCGGAAGGCCGGTCCCGACTCGATCCGGCGTGCCGCCATCCAGGCCGAGGCGCTGGGCTTCGACGATGTCTGGGTCAGCGAGCACATCATCGTCCCCAAGGACGGCGGCTATCCCCCGTCCCCGAACTTCTGGGACCCGGTGCTGACACTGACCTGGGCGGCGGCGGTGACCAACCGGGTCCGACTCGGCACCTCCGTGCTGGTGCTGCCGCTGCGCCACCCGCTGCCGCTGGCCAAGGAACTGGCGACGCTGCAGAACCTGTCGGGCGGGCGGCTGATCCTGGGCGCCGGCGTCGGCTGGCTGGAACAGGAATTCGATGCCCTGGGCGTGCCGTTCCGCGAACGGGGGCGGCGCATGGACGAAGGCATCGCCATGATGCGCGCGGTCTGGACCCAGGACCCGGTGACGTTCGACAGCAACTGGATTCCGGCCCGGATCACCGACATGCGCTCGCAGCCGCAACCGATCGCGCCGATCCCGATCTGGATCGGCGGCGCTTCGGACGCCGCGATCCGTCGCGCGCTGCGGCTGGATGGGTGGCATGGCAGCCGGGTGCGGCCGGAGCAGGCGGCGCCGATCGTCGGGCGCCTGCGCGCCGAACGGCCCGGCGCCGATTTCACCGTATCGCTGCGCGTCGGGTTCAATGCCAACACCGTGTCCGACATGCGCGACGCCCTGCGCGCCTACCAGGATGCCGGCGTGGACCACGTCATGGGTGCGCCCGAGGACCGGGAGATCGACGCCTACCTGACCTCGGCCGAGGCATTCCGCCGCGCCGGCGAAAATCTGTAGGCACGCCGCATGATTGTGATGTAACGGAACGTATCGTCCGCATTCCGCTCGCTGGCTCGTGACCCACATTGGCGGGCGAGAGGAGCCCGCGCATGGACCTGATTCGCCGATCCGCAGCGCGCGACCTTCGCGTTGATTTCTTCCGCGGCCTGGCGCTGTGGTGGATTTTCACCGATCACATTCCCGGGGACGTGCTGGCCGACTACAGCCTGCGCAACTTCGCCATGTGCGACGCGACCGAGGTGTTCGTACTGCTCGCCGGCTATGGCGCCGGGTTGTCCTACGGCATGCGGCTGGGGCGGCACGGCTATGTCTCCGCCGCCGCCGATGTGCTGAAGCGCGCCTGGACGCTGTACATCGCGCATATCTTCCTGTTCGTCCTGTTCACCGCCCAGGTGACCTATTCCGCCACTGCGCTCAATCGCTTGAACTACCTGTCGGAAACCCGGCTGGACGTGCTGGGCGATGATCCCTACCGCAGCATCCTGGAGGCGCTGCTGCTGCGCTTCCAGCCAAGCCTGCTGAACATCCTGCCGCTGTACGTGGTGCTGCTGGTGTTCTTCGCCGCCACCATCTGGCTGCTGCGCTGGCCGCGGGTGCTGTTCGGCCTGTCCCTGGCAATCTACCTGCTGGTCCGCGTCAGCGGCCTGAACCTGGACGCCTGGACCGGCGAGGGCTGGTTTTTCGATCCGTTCGCCTGGCAGTTCCTGTTCATCATCGGCGTGCTCCTGGCCTGTGCACCGCCGCACATGCCGCGATGGCGGGCTCCGTTCGACGCGCTGGCGGCGGCGATCATCATCGCCGGCATGATCGTCGCGCTGGTCATCAACCCGCATCCACGCTGGCTGGCCTGGGTGTCCGCTTCGCCGCTGCGGTTCCTGGTGATCGAGGACAAGACCGGGCTGTACCCGTTCCGGCTGGTCTCGATCCTGGCGTTGACATGGTTGTGCGTGCGCCTGATCGGCTTCCGCGCACCCTGGCTGCGCGCCCGCTGGGCGTCGCCCTTCGTGCTGATCGGGCAGAATTCCCTGCCCGTCTTCTGCTCCGGCATCGTCGTCGGTTTCGCCGCTCGGCTGGGCCTGGAATACGACGATCGCGCCTTCATGCAGGTCGGGATCAACCTGTTCGGCGCACTGGGCATGGTGAGCGTCGGCGCGCTGGCCGCCTGGTACCGCACCAAGGATGCGCATCGGCAGAAGCGGCCGGCGGCAACCCAGGCGGAAACGCTCTTGCCGCTGGAGGCGCACCCTGGTAGCGGTTGACTTCATGCGATTACCGCGGATCGTGCTTCTGCTTTCCTGTATGGCCGCGGTTGATCCTGCCCTGGTGCAGGCCACCGAGGCGCCTGCCTGCGACCTCCAGTCGGACCTGCTGACACCCACCGCCCCGCTGCCCCACGTCGCCGCGGCGCTGGCACGCAAACGCATCAACATCCTCGCGCTGGGTTCCGGCTCCACGGTCGGCGAAACCGGCAAGGCAGCCGGGCCGGCCCTGATCTATCGCACCCCCGGAGCGTCATTTCCCTACCGCATGGCCGACGCGCTGCGCGCCGCCCGGCCCGAGATACAGGTCAACCTGTCGGTGAAGGGCGGCCGCAGCATGCCGGCATCCGACATGCTGCCGATCCTGCAGAATGAGCTGGCGCACGGGCATGTGGACCTGGTGCTGTGGCAGACCGGCACGGTGGAGGCCGTGCGCGGCACCCGGCCCGACGCGCTGCGGTCCGACCTGGTGGACGGGGTCGCCGCCACCGACAGCGCCAACGCCGACCTGGTGCTGATCGATCCGCAGTTCAGCCGCTTCCTGCGCGCCAATGTCGATCTAACCCCGTACGAGTCGGTGCTGGAGCAGGTCGCCGGCACCGAAGGTATCGGCCTGTTTCCCCGCTGGGCGCTGACGCAGGATTGGGTCAGCAATGGCCAGATCGACGTGGAGCGGGTCAGCCGGGACGCACGCGACCGCACAATCGCCCAGCTGAACACCTGCCTGGGTTTGGCACTGGCCCACTACGTTCTGGCCGCCGCCTCGGAACACTGAACGGCGCGGGTCTGCCGGCCTCGGTGTGGCCGGCATGGGTCTGAATGGCCTCGCTCTGGCCGGCGGCGCCATCATCCCCCTATCATCCTTGACGGCATCAAGGGGGAAACAATGGACTACAACAACGCATTTGCCGGCATGAAAGTCATCGACCTGTCCGGCGGGGTCGCCGGGCCGTCCTGTGCGATGATGCTGGCGCAGCATGGCGCGGACGTCATCAAGGTGGAAACGCCGCACAACGGCGGCGACTGGTCCCGCATCCTGGGCCGCACGTATCAGGATCACTCGGCCTTCTCGCTGTATGGCACCCTGGGCAAGCGCAGCCTCGCGCTCGACCTGAAAACCGAGGAAGGCAAGCAGATCCTCTGGCGGCTGATCAAGGGCGCCGACGTCTTCATCGAAGGCTTCCGCCCCGGCACCATCCAGCGCTACGGCTTCGGTTACGATGCCGTCAGCGCCAGGGAGCCCGGGATCATCTACTACTCGATCTCCGGCTTCGGGCAGACCGGCCCCCTCGCCGGCCGCCCGGCCATGGACCCGGTCCTGCAGGCCTTCACCGGCATCGTCACCGAAAACAAGGGCGAGCATGACGGCCACCCGCACCGCATCGCCATCAGCCTGATCGACATGTTCTCGGGCCTGCTGGGCTTCCAGGCCATCGCCACGTCGCTGTACGTGCGGCGCGAACAGGCGGTGAAGCAGGGCCGCTTCATCGAACTGAGCCTGATGCAGGGCGCCGCCATGCTGTCGGTGATCCGCCTGATCGCCAACTACCTGGAACGCGGCACCACTGCCCGCACCTCAATGCCCAACGGCGTCTTCAACACCGTCGACGGCCAGATCAACGTGACGATGGTCCGCCCCACCGACTGGCGCCCGTTCTGTGAGGCGATCGAGGAACCCGGCCTGC